>NZ_JARGYT010000065.1:0-7290 GCF_034470605.1 Candidatus Cyrtobacter comes | reverse complement strand
AATCGACGCTTAGCATTACGATTTGAGAAATCCGATCTCTCTTTCCTTGCCTTTATAGCTTTAGCATCTATTAAATACAACCTTTGTTAACAGTGCCTAATGTTTGATAGTATAAAAAGCATATTCAAAGATAAGGTTCAATTTAATGAATCTTATTTATACCAGATTGGTAAGCCGGTTTGGAGCAATAGGAGCTATACCACATTTGCCGATAAGGCATATATAAAAAATGTAATTGCAAATAGATCTATACGGATGATATCAACATGCGCAGCTAGTATTGTGCCAATAATCTATAAAGCAGATGGGGCGGAATCACAGATTAGAAATCGGATTGAAAAATTATTAAAGGAGCCAAATCCAATTCAAAATGGCTTCGAATTTTTTGAGTCTATATATACATATAGGCAGCTATATGGCAATGCATATATACTTGCTTCTCAGGTAGGTAGAGATTCTCTGCCACTTGAAATATATTTACTAAGACCAGAAAGGGTTAAAATTATAGCCGGGGAGCAATTTTTACCATTAGGATATAGGTACACAGTTGAAAATAAAAATATAGATTACATGCTTGATAGTGTCACTGGAAAAGGCAATATATTGCATATAAAAAATTTCAATCCAGTGTCAGATTGGTATGGATTATCTCCTGTGGAAGCTGCTTCATATAGTATAGATCAACATAATCAAGCAGCCGAATGGAATCAATCATTATTGCAAAGTGGTGCTAGACCAAGTGGCGTTATTACCGTTAAGGATAGTGAAGGAAAGCCCTCTACATTAACAAGGGAGCAATTTTATCAAATAAAAGAAATGATATCAGAATGTTTTTCTGGGCCTAAAAATTCTGGAAGGCCAATGGTCTTAGAAGGGGGGCTGGAATGGAAGGAAATGAGCATGTCCCCTAAGGATATGGATTTTATAGAATCTAAAAATAGCTCAGCACGTGATATAGCATTAGCATTTGGAGTGCCGCCTCAGTTGTTGGGTATTCCTGGTGATAATACATATAATAATTTAAGAGAGGCTCGTATAGCGCTCTGGGAGGAGGTTGTTTTGCCAATGGTTGATAACACATTCGCTAATATAAGCAGGTGGATTAATAAAAATTATGAATTGGATATAGAGATTAAATATGATAGGTCAAAAATAAGTGCGCTAGCATCAAAAAGCGACTCTGTATGGGAAAGGCTACAAAATGTGACTTTCATGACAACAAATGAAAAAAGGGAATATGTGGGTCTTCATCCACTTGTAGAGCAAGGCAATTACACAAGTAGCTGATAATTATACCTATTTATTAGTGTGATTAGGTTTATATAAACATATGTTAACGTTTCTTAAGTGTTGATTTTTTAGGTATACATGGACTTTTCAGATCATAGTTTTCTGGATCATTTGCACAGGATGCAAGAAGTAGTATGCCCATAAAAACTAAAATAAAAGAAATATTTTTCATCGCGATATGATTAGTAATCCACTAAATGCTAACAATATGTACTGCTATACACAATACGGTTGAAAGTGTTAATTTTGGCATATTTTTTATCTTTAGATAATTTTCAAATAGTGCAGTATATAATTAAAGCATCATCTTATAACCACACCACTTTTTATCCAGAGATTAATTTATTATACAATTGGCTATACAATTTGCAGAGTTAGCAAAAATGTTTTAGAATTCACCTTGTAAAATTGCAGCAGCTGATATAGGTTTTGGTTCGCGTTTTTATTACGCACTTGTATATGAAATTCAAGTGCGGGCGTAGCTTAGTGGTAAAGTCCTAGCCTTCCAAGCTAGCTACGCGGGTTCGATTCCCGCCGCCCGCTCCATAATTTTATAAATTCAGTAAATTATTAGAATAAATTAAAGATCTCTAATATTGTTAATTATAAAACTCATATTACACCTATATCGAGGTGGCTAAAGTTGTGGAGCTGATTTAACTAGTTCTTATTGTGACTAAACAAATAAGTTGGTTAGTGCAAAAAGAATTTAGCATGTATTAATTTATACTTAACAAATAGGCTGTAAACACGTCTTGTTTATTCACACTTTTTACTTTTTTCTAGCTCATCTAGTATTTCTTGTTTTGCAAGCAACTCTGAGAAATATACTCCAGTTTTATTGCATGGAGTATAAAGTATATTACATGGAACGCCTAATTTGTTATTTAAAGCCAAAAATTTGCTAATTTCTTTTGATTTGAGCGTATAATCTCCTCTTAAAAGAATAACGCCTCTCTCTTCTTTAAGCATTTTGAGGAAATCGTCTGTAAATACCCTGTTTGAGTTGTATTTGCATGTTAGGCACCAATCTGCCGTAATATCTACTAATACAGTTTTCCCTTTGGTAATATTTTTATTTAAGCTCTCTAATGAAAATTCTTGCCAATACTTATTTGAAATCTTTGTATCTACATCTTCTCGCGGAACGACTAAAGCAATAGTGAATATAAAAAAGGCGGCTGATACCAAATATCTTTTATCTGTGCGTTTTGAAGAAGTTAACAGGGTTATAATAGAAAGTAAGGCAACGAATGTTGCAATGCCACCCCATCCAATGTGTCTTTGTAGCACTGGTATTAACCATATAGCAGTTAACAGCATTAAAATCGCAAAGAATTTTTTGATCTTTATCATCCATGGCCCTGGTTTTGGAATAAGCTTAATCAGACTTGGTGATATAAAAAGCAATAAATATGGAAAAGCCATCCCTAAACCTATGCATAAATATATGCAGAATATCACATATATATTTTGTGAAAGCGTGAATACTAGAGAGGTTGATAGAATTGGTGCTGTGCATGAAGTTGCGAGCAATGTACCAAATACCCCATATAAAAAATCACTTAAATATCCACCTGTACTATGAAATAGGTTATCAATTCTATTTCCTATAAAAGGTGGTAAATTTATTGGAAATACCCCGAGTAAACTATTCGCAAACAGGACTATAGAGGATATAAGAAAAATTAAGAAATATTTATTCTGAAAATGCATACCCCAACCTGCAAATTGGCCAGCATGTCTTAGGATGGCAATTATGAGCGCATTTATTATAAAAATGAATAGAATTCCAGATATAATACCAAGTAAGTGATACCTAATTTCGCGTGCCTTTTTTCCACTTTTCTTAATGATGGAAATAATTTTTAATGATAAGACAGGTAAAACACATGGCATAAAATTAAGCATAACCCCGCCAATAATGCTAAACATGCACATGGCTAATATATTAGCCAAATGGAGTTCTTCTTTAAATTCATCCACATTATCTACTATAAATTCATAAGATAACTCTTGATCCATAAGCACGCATTCCTCACCGCACGCACTTGCCTCTACAGCAATTTTAAAGCTTACTGGTTTGCTTATATCTTCAGGCTCTATTAATAATGGTATCTCTACAAAATTTTGGTAAAAATAGTAATTTGTAGCATTTCCACTACTTTCATCTACTCCCTTCTGTTCTAGCGGAAAGTAGATTCTATAATTTTTTATATTAAACGTTTTAATTACATTTATTAGTAACGGCTTGCCTATACTGCTTTTAGAAGGCCCGTGTAGTTTCCAACCTTCTTTTATTTTAAATTTTACAATGGCCTTGTTATATAAATGATCTATGCTAAGGACAAGTGGGTTTTGAGCACTTTGTTCTTGAGATGAGGCGTTTTGCGCCACAATAAAAAGTAGTAATAGTAGTACGTGTATTATTCTTGGTGCGTTTTGCATGATTTACACACAAATAATAGGGGTGGATGAAGTTGGAAGAGGGCCGTTGGCAGGTCCTGTTGTAGCGGTAGCTGTAGTACTTACAGCGCCAATACCTACAATTAAAGACTCAAAGGCTCTCAGCAAAAAAAATATACAATATTTTGCAAGAATTTTAAAGAATTCTTGTGAGTACTCAATAGGCGAAGCTTCGGTTGAGGAGATAGAGCAGCATAATATACTGGGTGCCACAATGCTGGCTATGAGAAGAGCTATCTTTGGCATACATAATTACTCTGCAAAGAAAATATTAATAGATGGTAATCAAAACCCATTAAAATATTATCCTCAGTTAAATTCAGATGTTATAGTAAAGGGTGATTCAATAGTGGAATCTATATCAGCGGCATCTATTATAGCGAAGGATTATAGGGATGATCTTATGTCTTCTCTATGTACAGTATATCCAGAATATTACTGGAGTAAAAATAGTGGTTACGGCACAAAAGAGCATATCAATGCCATTATTAAGAATGGATTAACAAAATATCATAGAGTATCTTTTTGCAAAAAGATTGTTATTTCGCAATGAGCTAGATGGATTATAAAATCTCAATATTATAAGATAAGCTGGTGATTATTACTCAACTGGTTGTTCTATAAATCGTCTTTTAACGCCTTTTGTATCTGGTTATGTATTGATCAGAAATATTAACATGAAGCCATTTAAGGTTATGAAATCTTATAGCCATGCCTTTCTGCAGCTATGCAAAAATCTTCAAGAATATTTTATATTTTAAATTATGATTAGAGATATAAAAACACATAATTTTATCCAGTTAAATATAATGTAATTCATTGAATTTTCTAATCTTAGCCTAAGATCAGATTTATATTTTATATAAATTACCATCACTAGGCTAAAAACGAGCGGTTATTGATATTGAATTAATATTAATATAATATCACGAGTGCTACTGGTTCACTTGGACTTGCGCATTTTTAGTATTTATTTAGACATATGAAAGGTATTTCGCCTATTTTTCTGTTTTTATTAATCGGAGCTTCACAAGCTTATGCAAGTGATAGTAAAATTCCTTCTAGCCTAAAATTTGAGGGGGAGATAGATGTTGGATCTTGCTTCTTAACAAACGAGGAGAAAAAATTTGATTATATAAACTTAGATGAAACGTCTAAAAAATTGAATAATTTTGTACCATATGTAAAACCTAGCTTAAAAGCTATATATAATGTCTCTGAAGATGATGTTGAGTATGGGGCTTTTATAAAACTAGATATAGATACAGCGGGCAATAAGAATAGCACATCCTCTATAAAGAACAAGAATGGTATATATTTTAAATCCAAATCTCTTGGTAAGATTATGGCTGGAAACGCTGCTGGCTTCAAAGATGATCTTAAGCTTGATGCATCACAGCTAGCTTGTGCAACTGGCGGGATAGATGGGGATGCTTTTGATTTTATTAGAAACAAGGCATTATTTAGCCCTGTCCCTGAACATAAAGTTGATATTTCTAGTGCATTTCTAGGTGATGTCTCAACTGTTGTTTACTCAAATAGTAAGAGTTTAAAATTAAGCTACGTATCGCAAGCATATAATGGTATTACTGCGGCACTTACTTATATACCAGATACAGATATAAAAGGTAATATAAGCTCTCAGGTTGCAGAGGATAGCGTTAATCTTGTAAACTATAGCACGGGTAGTGGTTATACAAATGGTATCGCAGCTGGTGTAAGGTTTAAAAAAGATGATACAGCTATACCTTTTTCTATTCTACTCACAGCAGAGTATGCCGCTCCTAAAGAGCTAATGCTTCTTGATAAACAACAAGCAAACGCCTTTTTCGTTGAAAGAAACAGTAATTTAGCTTTTAGCCTTGGTGCTCTTGCTGAGGTTTATGATCCACTTACTCTTTGCGCTTCTTTCACATATCTTGGTAATTCTGGTACTATAAAGAAAGTAGAATCTCGTGATGGTGCTACTGGTGCTAGAGTAGATAAGACGAATGAATATGATGCGGGTGATGGTAATTCAAATTATTTCTGGACATTGGGAGCAAAATTCAAATATAACGACCACGTTTCTCTCAGTGCGACTTACATGAACTCAAGTGCATCCGGTATACCTACTACCTATTCATACGGTGATAAGATTGGTCTGCTCAAAAAAGAAGAAAATCCTGGAAAAAATAAATTCCGCTCTATCGCCCTGGGAGTGGATTATAACATCACGGAAAACACTTCTCTATATTTAGAAGGGGTCAGTATATCTTACTATAAAGATAAAGATGACGATAAAAGGGATAGCGTAAATCTTTCTAAGTCAATTGTGCTACTTGCTGGACTCAAGTTTAAATTTTAATATAGAGGCGCAGCTCTGAGAAAGAGTGTATGGGGCAAAATAATCAAAATGTTGTTTTTGCCCCCAAAAAGTGTACTTTGATATCCAGTATCATATAAGATTATGTGCAATAGTCTTATAATTCAAAGAGAAATATCCAAATGTGAGGTAGGCAAAATTTACTAAGTAGGCCTCATATTGTAAGAATCGGGATAAATGTTGAATTATATATTGTTGGCATCGAATGGATAGATTTCAAAAAGCTACACAAGTGATTTGAATGGAAGGTAGAAAATAATATACAAAAAATCATATCGCTTAGGTCAAATATGTTCTGAATTTATACTTATTTAAGCTGAGTTAGCATAAGCTGTAATACAAGAAGTAAATATCGCCACCACAAATAAAACTGCTATATACATTGAAACACTTCTTAGTTATCAGGATACAAAGATAGTGGGATCCTATTATATCACTAACATGTATATTTCTAGATACTGTGGTGAAAGTATGCTGGGATAGAAGTACTATAAAGTAAAACAAAATGGATGAGGTTTGACAAACTGGACCAAGTGCTACCTAGCTTCATCGTCCTTGTTAAATTATTTTGTTAACGACTCTATATAGATTTACTCATAGTTAACCCGAACTGTATTTAAGCTTAAGATAAAATTGAGTAAAAAAGACGATTTATCGGTCTTGAATTGGTAATTTATAAGTCTCGCTAATAGATGTGTCAAATCATTTATTGATTTTATAGATAAAAAGATTGTCTCTATAATTTATCTTTGACATTCATGAATATATTTTTCTTCACTTTAGTAATTACAGTTATCTAATTTTTAAAGAATTTGTTAAACAATTCTTTTGATATGTGGCCTTATCACATATTAATCTTGTTTATATATTTTTCAATAATGTAGGTATAGCTAAGATAGTATAAAATGACATTACAATTTCGAAAGAAAGTAATGAAATTACATGCAGAAGATATGAAGATCTAAGTTTCTACATATCTATTAGAACCTAAAGTAGATGGAAGAAGGCGATAGAGCCTCAGAAAACTAGGAATAAACCGTGGAAAAGCTCAGTAAAGAAGCATTAATACGAGATATATTGGATCATCCAGATAGCCATGCTAAAAGATTAGGAATAATTGAGTCATGTATTAAGTATGCAATAAAGCGTCTAGGGATTGGTTATAAAAA
>NZ_JARGYT010000064.1:0-7332 GCF_034470605.1 Candidatus Cyrtobacter comes | reverse complement strand
TTCGCTAAACTCAAAGAAAATCGACGCTTAGCATTACGATTTGAGAAATCCGATCTCTCTTTCCTTGCCTTTATAGCTTTAGCATCTATTAAATACAACCTTTGTTAACAGTGCCTATACAGTATGAATTTATAATAATGTCTATCTTCTTCTGGGCATACAGCTTTTATATTGAAGCCTAATACCAGACCAACTTTATATATAGAATAAGGTTTTACAAACGGAGGTTCTGAAGGGTCTAGTCTACGTGGATTGGGATTGCCTAGGATAAATTCATACTTATTCTTAAAGGTAAGACCATGTTCTGTGCGTGTGTAATTTTTATCATCGCTAAGGCCAAAGCATGCGTCAATTTTTTGATAGAATGTTACAAGTGGGTCACTTTTTTCATCATAAGCGTATATATAATTAACTACTCATAGGTTGAGCAGTATCACCGCTTTGGCTATAGATCCCTAAACCGATGCGTGCGTGATGATCGTTTTGTGTGCTATAAAGCGGATTAAACGGCCTATATATACCAGATTGTGGATCTCCCTGATTCGTTATACACTTTGCCAGCATTTTAGACATGCCAGAATAGAATGCGTATGCGTCACCATCAGTAACGGTATACTGTCTTATAGCAAAAAAACTAGATGATATAACGTCCGACTTGCTTATTATAGCGTTATGTGAATCTGACATAATTCGCGCAGTATTAAAGTATGATCGTGATCATAGCGTGGCGATATGATAAAGCAATACCCCGACAACATATTCATAGAGTGGTTAAAATTATAATTTTCTCATATTTGTTCAAAAATTTAGGCTCAATAATTCAGATCCAGCATATAATAATTTTTATCGTAACTAGCTTTTTTGATAAAAATAAATCATTGATGGATTGCATTACAGCGAGTATAATGCCCATGGATTATGGAACTACTTAAGGTTATTTAAATGAGCTCGCTGAGAATAGAGATAGAAGAAACTCCTAATCCTGAGACCCTTAAGTTTTTGCTTAATATACAGGTTTTGAAGGGTATGGGTGCTGCAAGTTTTTCTGATTTTGAAGAAGCAAAAAATTCTCCAATGGCTCAGCACATACTGCACATAGATGGTGTAAAATCTGTGTTCTTAGCTAGTAATTTTATATCTGTTACAAAAAAAGAAGAATTTGAATGGGATATGCTGAGTACTAATATACAGGCTGCGATAATGGATCATATATCTGCAGGGTATCCTATTATGATAGAAGAGTATGTGGCAGATTATCCAAATGGTCTTAAGACCGAGCTTGAAAAGCAAATAAGTGATGTTATAGATCTAAAAATACGTCCAGCTGTTCAGGCTGATGGTGGTGATATTGAAATGTGTGGTTTTGAAGATGGTGTTGTTTTTGTGAGAATGCAAGGTGCTTGTTCTGGTTGCCCGCAGTCTCTTTTTACATTAAAGGCTGGAATAGAAAGGACATTGAAGCATTTTGTGCCTGAGGTAGTATCAGTGGAGCAGGTATAATGTTTGGAACAGATGGGATAAGGGGTAAGGTTAATTCTTATCCTATACTTCCCGAGAACATGCTAAAAATTGGTTCTGCTATCGGTCTTCATCTTGGCCTAAAGCCGACATTTAAGAGACCTTCCGCGATTATGGCAAAGGATACAAGGCTTTCTTGTTATCTTTTGGAATCTGCTCTCACTGCAGGCCTGCTATCTGTCGGTGTTGATGTTACACTACTTGGGCCTATGCCAACCCCCGCTCTTGCTGTGCTAACAAAATCAATGAGAGCGGATTTCGGTATTATGATTTCAGCTTCCCATAATCTTTATCAAGATAATGGGATAAAGATTTTTGATAATTCTGGTCATAAAATCAGCGATTCATGCCAATCTAATATATTGGATATAATAAATTGCAATCGTATCACTTTAGTAGAGCCAGAAGATTTAGGGAGGGTATATAGGATGGAGGATGCGCCTGGTAGATATATAGAATATGTTAAAAATACCTTACCTAAAAATACAACCTTTAGCGGAATTAAAGTTGTTATCGATGCTGCTAATGGTGCGGCTTATAAAATAGCACCTAAGGTTTTATGGGAATTAGGTGCCGAGGTTATTAGTATTGGATGCGCGCCTAATGGTATTAATATTAATAGAGATTGCGGTTCTAATTGCATTGAAAATGTGGGGAGGGCGGTTTTAGAGAATGGCGCTGATATAGGTATAGCATTAGATGGGGATGCAGATAGAATAGCTATATGTGATGAAAATGGAAGAGGTATTAATGGTGATTACCTGATTTGTATGTTGGCCCTTTATATGAAAGAGGTAGAGTTGCTTAGAAATAATGGAATTGTTATCACTAAAGCTTCAAATAGTGCATTAACAGATTTCTTATCAAAAATGGGTATAGATGTTATACACTCAACAAAAATAGGGGATAAGAGCGTTATGAAATCTCTTGTGGAGCATAATCTTAATTTTGGTGGGGAGCAATCTGGTCATATAATTTTCAGAGATTATTCATCTACTGGTGATGGGTTAATTGCGGCATTACGTATTATTTTGGTTTTATTAAAATCAGGAAAAAAGTTAAGTGAGATTGCAAGGCCGTTTGATCTTTATCCGCAAAGCTGCATAAATGTTCCTTATCGTGCGGACGATATACTTGAAAAAGAATCAATCAAAAGTATCTTAGACAAAATAAAAAAAGAGTATCCAGATTTATCATTAATGATTAGGAAGTCTGGTACAGAGAGGGTTGTGCGGGTTATAATTGAAGGAAGAGATGAGCGTACAGTGAATTATGCTTCAAGCAGTCTAGAAAATGTACTAATTAGTGCATCTTAGGGCAGTATGGATAGCTATTAATTTAAGTTTGGTGAAAAGCCATCAATATGAGATAAATCATGAAAAGATTTAATAAGTATCAGGAAATTCTGTGTTTTACAATTCTTATGCTCTTTAATAAGGATCAAAGTTATATCTATACCGCCCATCTTAGCATGCAATAAATCGTGAATGTGGTGTAGCTTTGTTTTTACTAAAATGATATCTTTACACAATTAGAATTTTTAATGATTTGGCTATAATTGAAGTGTCCGTTTTGTGAGAATAAGGAAACTTTAGTAAAAGATTCTAGGCATTCGGAAGATGGAGAGATTATAAAGAGGCGGCGTTATTGTAGTGATTGTGGCTCTTATTTTCGGACTCTTGAATATTTGCTAATACCGGAAATTCTTGTTATAAAGCGTAATGGGTCTAATGTCCCATTTAGTATTGATAAATTGCTTCATTCTATGAAAATTGCTGTAAGGAAGCGTAGCGTGCAGCACGAGGTAATAGAGGAGGCTGTTTTGAGAATATCTAAGATCATAAGGAAAGAAAATAAGGTTACTTCAAATTATATAGGGGCTTTGGCTATGAAGGAGTTATCATCTATAGACCAAGTGGCGTACATACGGTATGCATCAGTCTATTATGATTTTAATTCCATAGCAGATTTTACTTCTTTTATACAAAAAGTATCAGATGAATAGAGGGTATTTGGTTATTGCTGCGGGTGGTACAGGTGGTCATGTTATACCTGCGCAAGTGCTTGGGGAGGAACTCAAGCAACGTATTGATATAGAGTATATAACAGATTCTAGGGGGCTGAGGTATTTTAAGAATATTGGTGATAATAAAATAAAAGTATTGGGATTAAAAAGGATGGGTTATGCGCTATGGTGCAAGCTTATCATCATATTTCAAATAATGTTTTATGCCCTTAAACTGGCTATTGTCTTTATTATTAAGAGGCCGCGTTTAGTAATTTCTTTTGGTGGATACCCTTGCGCTGCTGCTGGTGTAGCCGCGTTTCTTGCGAGAGTTCCGATAATAATCTATGAGCAAAATTCTGTTGTTGGCAAAACAAATAGTCTTATGATGGTTGCTGCGCAATATATTATCACATCATTTCCAAATGTTTCTGTAAAGCCACGATACCAAAAGAAGGTTCATGTGCTGAGACCACCAAATAGAGTAGCTTTTGAAAACATGCAAAAAACCACCACAGATACTATAATAACAATTATAGGTGGGAGCCAGGGTTCATCTTTATTCTCTAAGGTAATTCCAGATTCAATTAATATGCTAAAAAATAAGCATAACGTTAAGGTTTTTCATCAAGTACGGAGGGAGGATATAAAAAAAGTTACAGAATTTTATATAGCTTCTGGTATTAATGCAGAGGTTAAAGAATTTTGTGAAAATATTTTAGAATTATTTTCACAAAGCTCTATATTAATAGCAAGGGCTGGTGCTTCTTCTATTTTTGAGATTCTATATTTGAGGAAGCCTTCTATATTGATTCCACTAGCAAATTCAGCAAACAACCACCAGCTCTTTAATGCAAAATACCTTGCGGATAATCAGGCTGCAATACTGATAGAGGAAAAAGTTCTGAATGCAGAACTTCTTTCTAATACAATATCCAATTTAATGAGCGATAAAAGGCTTTATGAAAAAATTGAGAATAACCTTGCTTATATTGAAGGTATGCAGCAAAAAAAAACTATAAGGGATTTTATTGAAGAAGTTATAAGTGGAGCTTGAAAAGATAATTCATAAATCTAATAACAAGCATTTAGTTATATGTGGTGCGACAGCTACTGGAAAATCGGAACTTGCTGTTAGGTTAGCGGATAAGCTGGATTGCATTATTATAAACGCAGATTCAATGCAGGTTTATAAAGAGCTTCCATTATTGACGGCTCAGCCGCTAGAATCTGCGATTCAACATAAATTATATGGGGTAATAAGTTGCCAAGATGAGTTTTCGGTTAATATTTGGCTGAACTTAGTAAAAAATGAGCTACAAAATAGTACAAAGAGGGTCATTTTTGTTGGCGGTAGTGGGATGTATATCAAGGCATTGATTAACGGAATTTCTCAACTTCCTGATATTTCACAAGAAACTAGGAATTTTGTATATAGACTATCTATGAGTGGTGTGGATCTACATAATATGTTGGCATCAGTAGATAGGCCACTTGCAGAAAGGGTGCATAAGAATGATATAAAAAGGATACAAAGAGGATTAATGGTTTATTATGAAACAAAAGTTCCTTTATCACAGTGGCACATTGAAAATATTGGAGCTTCAAAAAGAGATGAATTTTTCTTAATAAATAAGGAGGTGCCAAGAGATCTAATTTATCGTAATTGCAATAAAAGATTTTTAGATTCTTTGTATAATGGTGTGTTGGAGGAGGTTGAGAATGCCATAAAAGTTGGTTGTAGTAGTACTGCTTCAAAGATACTTGGAATGGAGGAGATAGTGGCGTACTTAGAGAATAAATCAACATTAGAAAATTCCACTATATTAGCTCAACAAAAAATTAGAAATTATGCAAAAAGACAATTAACCTGGTTTAGACATCAATTTATATACGACTGTATTGTAAATTAGGTTGTTTTTAATATATCAAGTTTCTTTAACATTAAAATTTACCTAAAATTAGCTTTTTAGTACTTGAATGTGATGTTTATAGATACTATCTAAACTCTACCTTAGGGAAGAATTTTTAACTATATAAATGAGCCAAAAAGATTATTACAAAGTATTGGGAGTTGCTCGTACCGCTACTCAGGATGAAATAAAGAAAGCCTATAGACAAATGGCGAAGGAGTGGCATCCTGATAAACATCAAGGTGATAGTGGTGCAACACAAAAATTTAAAGATATTAACGAAGCATATGAAGTATTACAAGATCCACAAAAAAGGGCTTCCTATGATTCGTATGGTAATTCTCCGTTCTCTCAAGGAGGAAGTGGTCAGCAAAGGGCCTCTGCTAATTCATCAGGGTTTGGAGATTTTTCAGATGTTTTTGGAGACATATTTGAAAATTTTATGGGTGGAGGTAGGGCCTCAAGAAGAGCAAAAGCTTCTACTGCAATACCAGGCTCTGATATAAGATACGACTTAACTATAACATTGGAAGAGGCTTTTACTGGAAAAAAGAAATCTGTAAAATATAGTACTGCAGTCAAATGCGTTGATTGTAATGGAGCTGGAAGCTCCGACGGTGGTATTTATGTAAATTGTATAGCATGCGGTGGTAGTGGAGCAACGAGAGCACAGCAGGGATTTTTCGTGGTAGAAAGTACATGTAGGACTTGTTCTGGAAGTGGTAAGGCGCTTAAGGATCCTTGTAGAAAGTGTCATGGTCAGGGTAGGGTAGTAGGCAATAAGGAGATACAGGTTTCAATACCTCCTGGGGTTGATAATGAGACGAAGATTAGAATAGCAAATGAAGGTGAAGTAGGTGTTAGGGGTGGGGCTTCTGGTCATCTGTATATATTCGTTTTTATAAAGAAGCATAAGATTTTTGAAAGAAAGGATGTGGATTTATATTATGATATGCCTATTAAAATGACAGTTGCATCTTTGGGCGGTAAGGTAGAAATACCTGCTATAGATGGGAGTTCAGCGATTCTTTCAGTACCAGAAGGTACTCAAAATGGAACGGTTTTTAAAATTTCTAGTAAAGGTATGCCTAGAATTAAATCACCAGAAAAATTTGGTGATTTATATGCAAAGGTATATGTTGAGGTGCCGGTAAAACTTAGTAATGAGCAAAAAAAGCTATTGCAAGAATTTGAAAATGCTTCTTTGCCATCATGTAGCCCAAAATCTAATGGATTTTTTAAAAAAGTGAAGGATATATGGAAGGATATAACTGGTTGATATATAGCCATTATTAAATGAATGAAATTGATATGGTTTTTGGGATTTATCTAAAATTAGATTTATGATTCTGGAAGTTGCGAAAAGATATGTATAGAGCTGTTTTATTTGAGATGGTATAGGTAGATAATACAGCTTATTATATTTATTTTTAATATGCTATATAGCTAAATTGCCATAAAAGAGTGCTAACTTTGAAAATACTTTAGTTATTATTAAGTTAAGTGTAGCAAAATGACTCATTATATAATTATATTATACAGCTTAGCTTTTGCATCTTTATACCCTGAGACAACTTATTGAATTTTATAGTAAATCAAGTTAAGATTTGCGTATTAAAGAATTTAACTAAAGCATCGAGAGACTTCACATTTAGATAGTTTTTGATAGAATGCTATTAAAATACTCAATTAGGTTGGTTTCAGATGATCATCTGAAACCTGTTGCAAAAGTGAAGATACGCATAAGAATGGCCATGTGCGCGGGATTCAGCGCTATAAATATAAAGCATGTGACTTGAATTTTGTGAAGGGAGATCGTCGGTATAACCGTGAAACGGCAGTCAAAAAGGCTCTTTGCGTGATCCTCTACAGCCTTGGGAAAGCCTCATTTTCCAT
>NZ_JARGYT010000063.1:0-7400 GCF_034470605.1 Candidatus Cyrtobacter comes | reverse complement strand
AAACCCATTCATTGAACGTTTTAATGTCGATCGGAAACAACCTTTTATCCATCTAAATACCATATTTATCGCCTCCAATATAATATTGCATCTTTTCCATTATTTGGCAAAACCTTTGTTAACAGTGCCTACAGATGTTTTTACTTATTGGGTAAAAGAATTTTTGATACCAAATTTACATGAGAATACAGTCATTGTTATGGATAATGCATACTTTCATAAGAGCAAAGATATGCAGAAAATTATTGAGGATAGTGGCCATATACTACTTTACCTACACTCTCCTGCCAATTGAGAAAAAATGGGCTCAAGCAAAGCAAATCCGCCGCTCCACACATTGCTCTAGCTTTTTAACTCTTATTTTATATGACGTTTTATACTGACTTAGCTATATACCATTCTTTATATTTTTATTGGCATTTTATCTCTTATGTATTGCTTTAGAGATATTAACTACACTGGTATCTTTTTGATATTCATCTTTGATAGCTCAATAGGTGCCTTCCATAAAAAGCGCTTTATTAGCTACCTTTTAAATCTCTTTATATTTAAATTTGTATCTTTTAACTTGTCTATCAAATTGCCATAACCTCTTTCTATATGCTCTGCATCTTCCAGTACGGTTTCACCATGTGCAATAGCCGCTGCAATTAAGTAGGAAAGACCAGCTCTAATATCTGGTATTGTTATAGGTTCTTTTGATGCCTTCAATGTTGTGGGTCCATTGATAAGAGCGCTATGCATATGGTTTGCCCCTTCATATCTACAACTTAAAGAGCCAAGGCAGTAACTTGTTAATTGAGTCCTTGCATTCAATTTGTTAAGTGCTTCAAGATATTTGAACCTACTTTCATATACTGTTTCATGTATAACAGATGTGCCATGTGCTTGAGTTAAAAGAGTTGCAAATGGTTGCTGCCAATCTGTTGAAAAACCTGGGTATACATCAGTTTCTATTATTGTAGGTTTTATATCAGATTTTTTATAAAACTTTATATAATCTGCTTTAGCACTTAAATCATAACCACCACCAACTTGCGTATAATAAGAAAGAAAATTTCCTAGCAGGTCAGGTGTGACGCCTATCACTTCTATTTCTCCATCTGAGGCGCAAGCAAGTGATGCCCATGAAGCGGCTTCTATTCTATCCCCAATAATCTTTGTTCTTGTTCCGGAAAGCTCTTTTACACCATGTATTGTTGCGCATCTATTAGAGTCAAGAAATATTATGGCGCCCATGGAGCGCAGCATTGTTATTAGCGCAATCACCTCTGGTTCTATTGCTATATTTTCTATTACACTTTTACCTTCTGCTAGCACACTTAAAAATAGCGAAGTTTCAGTGGCTCCAACAGATGGATAAGGTAGCTTGATCTTGCTACCTTTTAGCTTGTCAGAATGCGCGATAAATCTATCTTCTTTTTGCTGAATAGTAGCGCCGAATTCTTCAGCGGCCTTGATATGAAAATCAACATTTCTCCTTCCTATCTTGTCTCCACCGACAAATGGAATCTCAGCCTTACCGAATTTATGCAACAAAACGCCAAGCAATAATATTGGCAACCTGTTTCTCCTAGAATCTGGAAAAGAGGTTATATGATGCTTGATTGTCAGCGGGTCTATTTCAAGTGAAAACTCATCACCATTACTAACTGTAACACCAGTTGCGGCAATAAGCCTTTTTGTGATATCCACATCTCCTATATCTGGTACATTATATAAAAAAGTAGGTGAATTGCCAAGGCATGAAGCTACTATTGCTTTTGTTGCAAAGTTTTTTGCGCCCATGCAACGTATTTGGCCCCTTACCGGCGAGCCACCCTGTATAACATAATCTATGGATTCCCTCATTGTTTTGGAGAAAGTATCATTATTATTTGCCTACCTTCCAGTTTATGATCAGAATCAACCCTTACCAAATCAATCACCTCTTCTTTAAACCTTTTAATTACAGCAAAGCCTACATCTTTATGCATAATTTCCCTACCTTTAAATTGGAGGGAGACCTTAATTTTATTACCTTCTTCTATAAATTCTCTGGCTTTCTTTAGCTTAATAGAAAAATCTCCATCTTCTATATTGGGACTAAGCTTAATTTCCTTAATCTCTATTACTTTCTGCTTTTTTTTATTCTCTTGTATCCTCTTTTTCTTCTCATACCTATACTTACCTAAGTCCATTATCTTACATACAGGAGGAGATGCATTTGGAGAGATCTCTATGAGATTTAACCCTCTGCCAGCTGCTATATTAACAGCCTCCCTAACGCTCATAACACCAAGCATAGAACCTAGTTCATCCACCACCCTAACTTCGTGAGCGGTTATGGAAAAATCAAAACGTACGTCTTTTATAGCAAAAACCTTAAAAAATGAACAAATTATATAATAAAAGATTGTTTATAGAGCGATGCAATTGCCTCATCAACACCCATAATAACTTTATCCTCGCTACCCAGTTTACTGATTGAGACAAGGCCACCATCAACCTCTTTTTGGCCAACTATCCAAAGATACGGAACTTTAAAACCCATATGAGTCTTTATTTTGTAACTAATAGTTTCATTATTAGAATCAAGGATATTACGTATACCATTTTTTGTCAAAGAGCTACTAACTTTAGCAGCATAATTCTCAAATTTTGAACTAATAGGTAAAACTGCAACTTGAATTGGTGAAAGCCAAATAGGAAGATGCCCAGCCGTATGCTCTATTAAAATTCCTATAAATCTCTCTAATGAACCAAACATAGCTCTATGTAGCATTACTGGCCTCTGCTTCTTTCCTTTATCTGTTATGTAGCTAGCATCAAGCCTTTCAGGAAGATTAAAATCTATTTGTAGAGTTCCAACCTGCCAATCTCTACCTATTGCATCTTTGAGGACAAACTCCAGCTTTGGTCCATAAAATGCACCGTCTCCTTTATTTAACTCATATTCAAGACCAAGTTCGTTAAGAGCGCTCAATAAAGCCTCTTCCGATTTGAGCCAAATTTCATCAGATCCCACTCTTTTAGACGGTCTATCTGAGAACTTAATTCTAACATTATTAAATCCAAAATCTTTGTAGATAGATAGCATGAGTTTGCATACATCAACACTTTCTTTCTGTACATGATCCTCCGTGCAAAATATATGTGCATCATCTTGTGTAAACCCTCTCACCCTCATAAGTCCCAAAAGTGAACCTGATGGCTCAAATCTATGCACTTTTCCAAATTCAGATAATTTCACAGGCAAATCTCTATAGCTTTTTAGGCCTTTATTGAAAACTTGTACAGCGCCAGGACAATTCATTGGCTTTAATGCATATTCTTTATCAACATCTATGCAATGTGCTGTGAACATATTCTCCTTAAATTTTTCCCAGTGACCAGAGGCTTCCCAAATTGATTTATCCATAATATCTGGTGTGTTGATCTCCTGATATCCAGCTAATTCTTGCTTTTTTCTCATATATGAGACAAGTAATTGGAAAACCCTCCAACCATTTGGATGCCAAAAAACCGTTCCAGGCGCATCATCTTGGAAATGAAATAAATCCATCTGCTTTCCAATCTTTCTATGATCTCTTAATTCTGTCTCCTTGAGCATTTGAAGATATTCAGAAAGTTTTGAGGCACTTTGCCATGCTGTTCCATATATTCTATGCAATCCCTCATTCTTACTATCACCCTGCCAGTAAGATCCAGAAACTTTCGTTAGTTTAAAGTGCTTTATATGGCCAGTAGAGGGTACATGCGGCCCTCTACAGAGATCAATAAAATTACCTTGAGAATATAGGGTAACTTCCTCACCATCTGGTATATTTTCTATTATTTTTACCTTGTAATGCTCGCCAAGCTTTTCAAAAACTTCTATAGCTTGTTTTTTAGGCAATATAGTTCTTTCTATTTTATAATTTCTTTTTGCTACCTCACTCATCCGCTCCTCAATTATTTGAAGATCGTCTAACGAAAATGGATCGCTTTTTGCTATATCATAATAAAATCCATCTTCGATAGTGGGGCCAATTACTATCTGCGAATTCGGAAACAATTCCTTTATTGCATGGGCCATGAGATGGGCGGTGCTGTGTCTTATTATATCAAGCCCTTCTTGTGAATTTTGGGTAATAACCTCTAAACTACATCCATGAAGAATAGTATGTGAAAGATCGTATAACTTCCCATCTATCTTTACAGCAATGGCATTTTTTAGCAAAGAGCTAGAAATCGAGGAAGCAACATCGAAGCCGCTTACTCCACTTTGAAACTGACGGATCTCTCCGCTAGGCAGAACAATATCTATCATCAAGACGCGCTAATCATACCACAGTGCTCTTTTAATATAAAAAATATTAAAGTCAAATATACTAGAAATAAACTTCTTATGAAAAAATTATTCACAAGCGCTATTTAGCTACAAAAGGGTAGCTGCGAATGTTATTTAGTTGGGCGCAAAATTCTTTATTAGTATTTAAAGAAAGAAATTATTTAGCTGATTTATAAAATATTACTTGCAAAGAAGCGAACTATTTGATCTATAATCAAGTATACAAGAAGTATATTAATTATAAACATAAGTTACTAATTTTAATCACATTTGGGTAATTACTTATGAGTAGTATAACGCTAAATAATAGAGCGATAGGAAGTACAATGGGGAAGATTTCTGGCGAGATAAATAACATTGCTAAACAAATATCAACCGGGAAAAATACAAGCAATCCAGCGTCTGTTATCATTGCATCAAAAGCTGAATTTTCTCGCATGATATCTGAAAACACAGCAAGCCACCTGAACCAGGGTGTTGTTGTTGCAGAATTCGGGCTTAATTCCATTGAAACATTAACAGATTCTTTGGATACATCAATTAAAAACGTACATGAGCTGCTTAATGGTTCGTTAAGTCAGGATGCACAAGAATCACTCTATACCATTATAGAGCGTGCTTTTGCTGAGCTTGAAAGGGTTGCAGTTGATGCAGAATTTAATGGTAGAAAGCTTCTTAATGGTGATTCTGCTGGGGCTGCTGGCTCTATAGTAGATACCAGTGGAGTTTCAGGAGATACATCTGCTTATAGCACGGTATCTTTAGATAATATAGCAGCTCCAGCAAGTGCTAAAACTATAACGCTACATGATAAAGTAAAGATCACCGTAGATAGCAGTGTTACTGCAGAGGGTGTTACAGAAGATGTTCAAACAAGTGGTAATAATGTAGTTAAGTTTCAATTTAGGGCTGGGGGCGCAGCAGCGATTGTAGCTGATTTTATAAAAATTCAGGTTGATAATGCTGGTATAGATAAATTCACAATAGCAACCAATACTATTGGTGGCGCTGTGGTAGAGGGATATGCTGCTGGTGTATTAACACTTAATAAAGATCTCTTTGATACTGCGGCTAACGTAGAAGCAAGGGTGGATGCTGCGGTAAGTGCTATAAATGGTGCAAGTGCATTAAAGGATATTGGGTTAGTAGCCTCTAAAGAAGGCACGGATACATTAGTAATTAAGAAAAAAGAAGATCTAACTACACCAACCGCTAAAGGTATAGGAGATGAAGCAATAAAGGCTATATATGGTGGTGTAACGGGCACAGTAGATTATTTGAGTGGGGTAAAAATTGGTAATACGAGCCAGGCATCAGTAGATAATATGACTGGTAGAACAGTTACATCAAACTACGACGATGTAAGCATGCTTACATATGCTATTAAAACTGGTACTGGTGCTGAAGTAGCTACAAAAATCGCAACATTTATAAACAATATATCATTACAAAATAATTTATCTAATGATGTTATAAGCAAAATCGAAATGCTTGATGCATCTTCAGTAGGGACAACGCTCACATTGAAATCTAAGGAGCAAGGCCAAGCTGGTGCGTTTAGCTTTCCAAAATTTGATGGAACAACTGCCGTTAGTAGTTTTGATGTTGGAGCAAAATCAGGTTCATTGGGTGCTAGCTCAGTTGGCGCACAAGGTAGCCTTGGAGTAGACAGCATGATTAAAAATATCTCTCAAAAATCATCTTATACAGATTTAGCCACGATAGCAGGGAGTAATATTACTGATGGGGCATATTTGAATTTCTTTGGCAGAACAATAACATTTAAAAATACTGTTACAGATAGCACAAAAGAGATCCAAATAGTATCTAGCTCACCATCTGGAACTATGGCTAATTTAGCTAAAATGTTGAATAATTCAAGCGATCCAACATTTAAGAACTATATTTTCACAAGCTATGTTGATAATAGCGGAGCTATTCGCTTTGGGGCAAGATCCAGAACATATAATTCTGAAATGAATGGTAAATCTTTTAATTTTACGGCCGCTGGTGGTGGTACATTAGCAACCTTAACATTTGCTAATGGTGCAACAGGTGGTATTGATGTCTCCCATGTAACAGAAAATAAAGATTTTATAGGTAAGTTATCAGGGCTTACAGCATCTTATAATGGGCTAAATAAAGTAACATTAAACTTAAAAGTTGGCTCAACAATATATAGCGGTCAGGTTTCTAAAACAAACAATCTTGATGATCAAACCGTTGTAATGAGCGCACAAGGAGGTAAAGGTGGTTATTTTACTCTTGGCTTAGTTGGAGGTAAGGGTGCTGATGTTTCTTCAGTAGCTCAAGCAGAAGCTTATGCAACTTATATAAATAAAGAGCTTGAGAAGATAACATTCTATCAAACGCTAGATATGCAAATCGTTCCTACAGCAGGGGGGGTTCTGGATGGAAGTGGTATTAGATTAACTACTGGTGATGGCTCTAAGACAAATAAGACAACTAATGTTACAGTCAATGCTGCAACAACAGATAAGGCTGGTACAATCTCTGTGGAAATGGAGGATGGCAGAACATTTTCAAGTTCATCTGATAGATCTTTAATTAATGCTGGTAACTTAGCTAGCAAATCACTGGCAGTTGCTGGAGATTTAATACAAAAAGGTCAAATATTAATTCTTTCTTCTGATAAAGATGAAAATGAAAGAATGACTATTACATTTTCAAAAAGCATCGATCTTACTAATAAGGATGATGTTCTTGCGCTACAATCTGAGCTTGCTAATGCTTTGAAAGCTGGGGAATCAGATTTCAAATTCATTCTACCATCTGGGGAAACTATTAGTATAGAAATACCAGATATGAGAGGAAAAGCACTTCTTAATGGTCAAGAGTGGAGTGATCTTAAATACGATACAGTTCAGAATAGACAAAACACTTTAACGACGCTTATGAATGTGAAAACCACTATATTGCAGGCTCATGCTAAAGTTGGAGCAATGGTTGAAGCAATAACCAGAACTGCTAGGCACTGTTAACAAAGGTTTTGCCAAATAATGGAAAAGATGCAATATTATATTGGAGGCGATAAATATGGTATTTAGATGGATAAAAGGTTGTTTCC
>NZ_JARGYT010000062.1:0-7459 GCF_034470605.1 Candidatus Cyrtobacter comes | reverse complement strand
CCTCTTCTCTAAGAGAATACGCTCTTCCCATTCGAAAATATTATAACTAACCAATGATATTATCATCTTATTATATCAACCTCTTTTGCCTAGGCTATAGTTTAACACTACTATTTTGGAAAGATTTGATTAATCTCAATTCCTATCTATAATTATTAGGCAATGCCGAAATTAGAGTACTCTTTTATGGCGATTTAGCTATATTACTCACTATAGAATATTAAATATATGTTTTAATATAAATCTAAACTTACACCTATAAGACAGGTTTTTCTTGGCCCAATCCTTGATCCATGGCCTTATTAGATACCACATGTTTACTTCTGGATACAAGAAATACCCCACACCTTCAACTGTTAACATTGTTTTTTGTAACATTAGTAACTGCGCCTGCGTTGGCATAGAAAATTCCCTAGTTATTTCTAGTAATTGCTTTAATAATTCAGATATAGAAATTTGGCTGACTGGAGCATCAAATATAGATTCGCCAATGCTTCTACATGCAAGCTCAAACTTATACCGAGATTGATCATTTGGTACATACCCAGCTCTAAAATACATATTAGCAACCCTACAATAATCCCTTGCAACAAAAGCATCTATGATCTGTGCAACAAACATACGGTCTCTATCTGCAAGACTTTCCACTATACCAAAATCCACTAATACAATTTGTCCACTTTTATTTATAAAGATATTCCCTTTATGGAGATCTGCATGAAAAAACCCATCTCTAAAAGCTTGATTAAAAAAAGTAATTGCCAATCTCCTGGTTATCTCTTTAAAACTTAAACCAAGCTTTGATATATCTTCTTTATTTTTTAACGATAATCCATCAACCCACTCTAAAGCCAAGATGCTTTTTTTAGTATACCTCCAATAAACTTTTGGTATGTATACAAATTTATCATTTTTACAATTTTCCCTCAGTTTATCAGCAGCAGCAGCTTCAAGCCTCATATCAAGCTCAGCAGCCGCTATAGACTCTATTTTTGGTATTATTTCTTCAAATTTAAGTTTTTTTGCAGATTTGAAAATAAATACATATATCTTGGAAAGCGCCCTTAATGTTTTAAGATTTTTATAAAATTTCTTACTTATGCCAGGCCTCAAAAATTTGAAAGCTATTTGTGTGCCATCTTTTAATTGCGCCTTATGGACTTGCGCAATGGAAGCGGCTGCTACAGCTGTATTCTCTATATATTCTATTTCAGAAAGCCTTTCTTGCGATATTTCTAAATCGAGCAACCTACTAATTTTGCTAAAATCAACCTGAGGTATCCTATCTTCTAATTGCGATAACATAGATCCTAAATTCTTACCTACCAAATCCTGCCTTGTAGAAAGAACTTGGCCCAATTTTATAAAGGCCGGACCAAGTTCTACAAGATTTCTCACAAGAAAAGAACCTATTTTTGCTATACATACCTCTCTATAATCCGCCTTAGCGAATCGCAACTTAAGCAAAAGTGGCAATAATTTGATGAAAAATAGAAATAACTTCAGCACACAAAGTCAAACTAACTTTTTCTTTCTATTTTTTTGGCAGCATTCGGGCTACTTGTTTTGGCAAGGTTATCAGCATCTTTAAATACAACCGGTATGTTCTTCAGCCCAGTGACCAGCTTTTTCAACACCTTTTCTGTTATATCTATACTTTTATCAACATACACCAATGTAGAAAGATGAACAACCACGCTATATCCTTCCTCACGAGCAATATCAGCACAGGCTTCAGTTGTTTTAGTCATTATCACATTACGAACATCATAATGGGCTGAATTAATCATGGAATTTGCTCCATTCATCTTTTGCTGAAAATCAGAATGCTCTTTTTCAAGGGTTTCACGAGCGGCTTGAACAGCCTCTTTTGACAAAATGTGCGATCTTGACTCAAGATCTTTATATTTTGCCTCTATACTATCTCTTTCTTTCATTAATTCCACAGAAAGATCCTGTGCTCGTTTTTCTATCTTAGAAAGAGCATCTTTATGAGAAGGTAAGTTTTCAAGTATATTATTAAAATCTATAGCGGCCATTTTAAACACAGCTTCAACAGCGAACGTGTTAAAACTAAAACAAAAGAAAAGCAATGAAGCTACAAAAACCCTCTTCATGATAAAAATTATACTAAAAATCTTGACCAATAACAAACCCTATTTTACTCTCTATGTCAAATGATTCTTTCTTAATTAAAAATCCTGGCGTGTAGTAAACGCTAATTTTTCCTAATATAGGTAATTCTAAACCAACCCCAACACCAGCTGATACACGTGGCTCGCGTGAGGAGAGTACTTTATAGCCATCACTTAGCTGCTCTTGTGAAAGATCTGAATCAAACATTGCGCCAATATCAAAAAATCCCATTACCCTAAATGAAAAATCCTTTAATATTTCAAAAGAATTTATATAAATGCTTGCCTCTAAATTCAATGCATAGAACGATTTCCCTCCAACGCCTTCATTCATTTTTTGCGGCAACGCCTTCTCAACTCTTGCACCACAACCAAGAGGAGTGAATCCTCTAATATAACCAATAGTAGAATTAGATGTAAAATTATCTATCAACAATACCCTCTCAGAACTACCAAGCGCAAACACATGACCGACCCTGGCCGTTACTGATATGTTATCCCTTTCCTTAAAAATAGGAAAATACTTCCTAAAATAAATAGAGTTTTTGATAAATTTTACCCCAGTAATTAACCCGGCAATCTCTTGGCTAATACTTGCAACACTTCCATTTCTAGGTCTTAGCGGGTTATCCACAGTAATATATGATAGAGAATTTTTTATAGAAGATGCAGCGGTATTTTGCGCATAGTCCATTGATCTAGCAGAATTCAGCTCTATTGAAAGATCACTTTTATCAAGCTCTCTCTTATACAAAGAATATTCTATATTATGAAAAAGATTATCACTCAGCTTATACTCTACACCATAGCTGCCACCATAAGTTTTAGTTGTATATTCAGGGGTCTTTCCAGAGCTTGTTTCATCACCGACCTGCCTTGTATTGACATTATAACCTAGAGAGAATGAGGATTTTAAGTCCATATCAAGGAAAAATGGATCTGTAAAACTTAAAGAAAGAGACTTATTATTAGCCGCGACCTCTAAAGACGCTAATAAAGTACAACCAGAGCCAAATATATTAGACTCTCTTATATTAAGGTTACCATTTAACCCACCCATTCCTATATCATTTGCTCCAAATGTATAACCTGCTGACATAGTAATGTTACCGGTAGATTCTTCTTTAACCCTAAATTCAATATCTACCTGGTTTTGCGAAACAATTTTATGTATTATCTCAACGTTACTAAAGTAACCTAATCTTATAATATTAATCCTAGATTTTTCTACCTTAGCAACATTATATGAGTCACCCTCTATGAAATTTATTTGTCTTCTTATTACGTAATCCTTAGTTCTGGTATTACCTGTAATATCTATCCTATTTACATAAACTTTTTGCGCCTCCAGTATACCAAATTCCAAATTTGCATACCCTACCTCTTTTATAGTTTTCTTTTTGATTTCAGTAAAGAAATACCCGTTATTTTTGAGACCTTCTTCAAGAAGTAAAACTAGCCTGTCTATCTTATCCTCATTGTATATCCCGCCCTCCTCAATTTTTAATTTGTTATCTCTTATAATTTTCCGTAGGTCTACTAATCTCTCTAATATTTCCGAAGATTTTATACTACCATAACGGTATTTTTCCCCCTCTTCTATTTTAAATGTTATAAATACCTTTCCTTTTATAAGTTCAGCATTGACATCTACTATTTTAAAATCCATGTAGCCCCTACTAAAATAAAAAAGTTTTAGCGCTTCCTTATCTATTTCTATCCTAGAAGGGTCATATTTTATAAAAGGTGATAATATCTTTAATACTGAAAATTCCTGAGAAAAAATAATGCTTTTTAAAGCATGACTAGAAAAGACAGAATTTCCTATAAAAGAAATGGAATTGATTTTAGTTTTTTTTCCTTCAGTTATCTTATAAATCAAGATAACTTTATCTTTTGATTCCTTTATAAGCTGCGGTTCAATTTTTGCAAACATATACCCAACCGACCTATAGCGATTCAAAATTGCGTACGCATCCTCATCTACAGACTTTGTATTATATATATTACCTATACTAAGCTTTATCAATTTTGAGAAATCCGAAGCTTCTATCTTCTTATTACCCTCAAAAGCTATTTTTGTTATAACCGGGCCTTCTTCAACATGAATTGATATTAGATCATTTTCATCACTTATACTTGCATTTAAAAATAACCCCGATCCATATAACCTTTTCAATGCATCATTTAAATCACGTTCGCTGTATCCATTTCCTACTGAAAGTTCTGCATATTTTTGTATATCATTACTAGCTATTCTCTCATTTCCATATACAATTATTTTCTTAACTTCATGCTGAGCGAACAATACATATGGTTTAAAAACAAATAAACACCATATGATAAACAAGAAGTATTTCATGACATTAACCATCTGATATCATTAAATATAGCAAAAAACATTATACATATAACAACAATTCCTCCAATACCAAAAAGGATGCTCTTAAATTTTTTAGATAATTCACTTCCCTTTATGCCTTCTATTGCATAAATAGCAAGTTGCCCACCATCCAATACAGGTATTGGAAGTAAATTAATCAGGGCAAGGTTCATAGAAAAAACCGCGATAAAGAAAAAAAGTGAGCGAGCACCGGCATGAGCTGCTTTCATTGAGTAACTAGCAATTCTTAAGGGCCCACCTATATCATCTTTGCTATTCTCTCCACTCAATAAGTCTGAGATACCAGAAATCATCTGAATCGCAGTTTTATAGCAATAAGTAACAGAAGAAGACATAGAAAAGGTAATTTTGCTGAAAAACCCTATCTCATTAGGCCAAAATTCTAAATTTCCAAAAATATTTATACTACGTGCTAATTGGAATCTGAGCAATTCCCCATCCCTAATTACATCAAAGAGTATATAATTATTAGTATTTGAAAAAATCCCTTTTATTACATCAGAAAAATTTCCAACATCCTGACTATCTACAGATAAAATAGTATCCCCCTCTCTCATACCAACTTTATATATATAACTCTCTTCAGGTAAAAATTTTATTGTGCTAGATTTAAACTGAGGATCGAATATATAAAATATGAAAAAAAATATGAATAATGATAGTAGTATGTTTGCCAATGGGCCACCAAAAACTATGATAGATTTTTTAATTAAACTCTGACTCGCAAGACTATCACTCTCTGTATCATTACTTAATATACTCCCCCCCTTCATCTTAACGAAACCACCAATTGGAAAGATGGATAGGGTCCAGAGAGCGCCCTTAGAATCCTTATATTTGAGCAGATTAGGCCCCATGCCAACAGAAAATCTATACACCTTCACGCCAAATAATCTAGCAAAGATAAAATGCCCCATTTCATGAAAAAACACTACAACAATTACTACAAAAATAAACCAATAGAAATTTGCGTATACCTGCATAAGGATGGCCTAACTAAATGCTACTGGGTAGATCATTAACATAGGAGATAAAAGATTGATACATAAATTTACAAACGGTAATTATGTAATAATTATTACATAATTTTAAAAAAAATATATTAATAGTATGACCGTAAAGGGAAAATTCAAATACATTATCTAGATCAAAATAAGTCTTACAATACTTAATCTAAAATACACTAGATATTTATCAACCGAATTGAATAGCTTGTTTTATTTGATATGTACATTCAAGTGTAATGACATATTAAATTCATGATAACTAATGTGCTACATTTAAAACATCTAGTATCTAGATATTTTGGTATTCGTAACAAAAAATGGATAAGAGTAATCTTTATTATTCTCGTGCAATCACCTTAAATCACATTTTATAATATATGTTTGCTCCAATCGCATAAAGCCATTATTTACTCTTTCTTGCAACCACAATACCTATATCAATATTTCATATCTTTTTACCCTTTTGTATTGGACCACACCACCGCGTCTATACTTGGTACCACTAAAGATCAACTATGAGTAATTGACATTTTTATCTATAAAGCTAAAATTGCCCCATATAAAAGAAATCCTTATTATGCGCAAACATACAAATACTGTAGTCTATTTTGTTCTGAGCTGCTTCTTATCAATTTTTTCAACTTCTACGATATGGGCAAATGATTATAAAAGATTAGAACATCCTTGGGATTTTAATTTTGTTTGGGGAAATGAGCTTTCACAGTATAAAGAATTTACTGTCAAAATAGCAGATAAGCAGTTTGCCGGAGAAAATTTTGGCCATCAAGGAAGCATTGATGAAAAGTGTGATTGGGAGAGAAAGGTTATATCTTACACCGAACTAAAAGAAAGATTAATACATACTGCAAATACTATTTACATGCCCGCAAGGGAAGTGTTAATAGCCAGGGCTAAGTAGAGCTTAATAGACGACATCTTAGGGGTGAAAAAGCAATACAATGTATTAGAGAGCTTAGAATTTTTACGAAATATTGAAGATCGGAATAAAAATTCAGAGATGAGGCTTTTGCAAAGAATCTTATCTTTGACATCTTATGACGCTCTTAATAAAGAGAGCATAACAAAGCAAAATGTATCAAAAATTATATATAATGACCTTAACTTTACTGATGAAACCATACTTCCGGTTGGTAGGCAGGCTAGCACCGCTAACTTTATAGGATTTTGCCTATACCAAGATAAGAATAGGAAGGTAAGAATACACTTTGTTAAACCCGCTACATCTACTGAATTTCCACATGATCATTATGGCTCTTCCGCCAGCAGTATCTTATCTGGGGCCCTTATAAATCAGCACTTAGCGGTTATACCAGCTAAGTATAGCGAAGATGCGCATTTTGGCTTGTATATGGTAACTAGAAGTAGTTTTGTTGGACCTCGAGAAGAACAAACAAAAATTTCATTTTTTCAAACTAATATTAAGGTAGGCATTATCTCTAGCCATTTATATAAGGCTGGAGATAATTATTTTTTACCTGGCCCACGTGATATACAAAATAATTTAACAATTAATGATACTTTGACATTCCACAGAATTGGTACTGATAACTATGCCGTGACCTTGTTCACGCAACAAATAAAAGGCACTACTACACATACGACGTATAAAATCGGAGCGCCTACCATAATATATAAAAAATTTGACGAAACATACTTAGATCACAAAGAAAGCCTTAAATTGGTTAATGAAATTGACAAGCTGATTCGAGGCAAGGCATAAAAATTTGCAATTCAGCGTATAAATGCTCTTCTTCTCTGAGCTTTGCACTAGATATATAATTTTTGTGAAGACCTAGGCACTGTTAACAAAGGTTTTGCCAAATAATGGAAAAGATGCAATATTATATTGGAGGCGATAAATATGGTATTTAGATGGATAAAAGGTTGTTTCC
>NZ_JARGYT010000061.1:0-7490 GCF_034470605.1 Candidatus Cyrtobacter comes | reverse complement strand
GTAATTAATTGATTTACAGGCTTTTTCTAACCGCTTAAGTGTTTGGCAAAACATAGATCTTTTTCCGGGATCCGCCTTTGGATGATTTAGTGTTTTTTTATAACCAATCCCTAGACGCTTTATTGCATACTTAATACATGACTCAATTATTCCTAATCTTTTAGCATGGCTATCTGGATGATCCAATATATCTCGTATTAATGCTTCTTTACTGAGCTTTTCCACGGTTTATTCCTAGTTTTCTGAGGCTCTATCGCCTTCTTCCATCTACTTTAGGTTCTAATAGATATGTAGAAACTTAGATCTTCATATCTTCTGCATGTAATTTCATTACTTTCTTTCGAAATTGTAATGTCATTTTACCTCACATCTACTATATATTATGCCATTTTATACTATCTTAGCTATATTATAACCAAATAGCTACAAGAATGTTATAACAATACTTGGTTAAAAGCGTTACAGTATGAGTTCCCATACATACTTTTTGCTGAAGCCTATTTTTTCAATTTGGCCATATAATATAGGTGGTTGAAAGCTACTAGCATGAGATAAGACGAGTTGGTTTTAGTTATAAAACCTATTTGGAAGTAAAAAAGCGAGAATAATATTAAGAAGTAATAAAAATTCTGGGCTGATATGAAACGCTTAATGAAGCAAGATATTGAGTATTGATTATATCAGGTCACTAACACATTTTTTAGCCGATCATAATTAAACTGCTTTTGCTATAGAGATAATATTATGCATTCATAATTAAGATAAGTATAGTGATTTAAGCTGAATTAGCGTATTATCTACCTACCTCAAATAACTCTGTTATAAGTAAGTGCCATAAATAAGAATATAGGATCTTAGCTTGGATCGCTATAGAAAGTTGTCAGCAATACCTATCAATCATTTTACTAATCTATAATTAACCATTTCTATAAAATAGACTTTCCATCATACTATTACTCTTTCCAAATTTATAAAAGTTAATTGTTAATTCTTTGATTATTTGATATGATCATATCATGGCACCGTTACGATGCGCCACTTTGCTCGCACTGTGGAATCGATATTGTGGCTTTGGATTGTATCATGCATTAGTTATGTGCTCTGTAGAGGCAGATTGCTGGTTTTTGCTTTGATATGTTGATAGTGATTAATGAGATTTTACTTATTATTATGAATTATATTGCTAACTCATTTCGTCTTCTTGTTTGTTTTTTACTGTACGTTTTTTGCTCGGAGAACCTTTTAGCAGATTCTTTTTTGTTTGGTGCAAGGGGATCAGTTTGGAACGCAGTTATTAATGGCAATGATTCTATGCTTTTACCGACCTGTAATTCACACTCAAAATCTATAGAGCTTAATGCAGGTTATTCATGGAAACTCAATATAATAGATGGTAACGAGCTAGAGACGGCACTACGTGCAGAATGTGTATATGAAGCTCCATATATACTGAAACATCATGGTGCTAAAATGCAAAGTACTGATCTCTATATTAAAAAGTTAAATAAGAACATTGTAATAGATACTGATGTGAAATATGCATTCTCTATGCAATCTATATGCTCTAATTTTTATTTCGATATTGGTATTACGGAAAAATTCAAATCATATTTAGGATTTGGAGTTGGTTTATTGGTATATAAATCATCTGCAACCGTTGATGTTAGTAGCAAAGATCTTTCAACAGTAAGTAGATCGATAACTGATGGGTATAGTGATACTTCTATAAAGCCATTTTGGAACATCTCTATTGGTGCTTCTTATATTGTGAATGACAGGATCTTATTAGATTTCATAAAGTATGAATATCGCAATACAGGATCTCTTACAATACATAATATTCCTTATGGACAAAATTATAAAAAGTGTTTAGTAAAGCCAGATAACTTCAGCTATAGCTCCTTAAATCTTCATAGATTTAGTACAGGTATAACAATACGTATTTAAATATTGCTAAAAAGTTATTATGTTAATTGCTAAATTAACATTAAAATTATCTAGTTTTATCAATTTTGATATATAAGATATCTTCTTACATGGATCATAATGAAACAGAAATTTATGTTACGCTTTTCTAGAATTTGCTTTTTATTTTTCTTAAAAGCTCCAAGAGATTGATTGTGGCTAATTCGTCATAAAAAAAAGCCATGCTATTGTGAGGGTAACCATTAATAATTTAAGGGGGCAGGTCGACCTTTTAACACATCTATAACCGTTTTATTGAGGATTGAGCTTACTTTTTTAACCACCTACATGCCTCCCATGCACTGCCAGTATATACAATAAAATCACGTTCATCTCGAACCCAAAACATCATACCTTCTTTAGGTGATATATAGAACCAATCACCAAGTAATATAGCAATATTATCACCCTTGCCACTCCAAACTGATGTGGCTCTTTGCGGTATAATGAATATACTATCTTGGATCGGATCTTTAATTTCAGATATATCTTTTCCCCTTGAATTAGCACATTTGTGCAAGAGTAAATCTATAATTTTCATATTATCATTTACCACTACTTCCTTTTGCCCCTGGTACTGCTCAAGATATGTTAAACTATAATTATTTGTCTTATTCATTTTTAAATCCTTAAGAAATTCAATAAAAACGCTAATTAATACAGATAACAATATTAGTGGGAAGGAGGCGTATTATAAAAACCACTATAACCTTGAGGTGGGAACTTAATAATACTTCTTGTATTACAGTCATTTCTATTCCTATCAATAGCAACACAAATTCTTATCTGCTAGTCTTTTTTTGAATGTCTGTATATAGCTCTCTAAAATAGGAATATCTCTTATGCTAATTTAACTTAAATAACTATATCTACATTGATATTGATAGAAATTATAAATAAGCCAAATTACTTATTATACAATCTTATGACATAAAAGATTCTCTTAGAAATCATCTTATATACTACTTTCTTTCCACAGCTAAAAATATGGGATTTCTATAACGTGTTTTAGGCCACTTGGCAGGCAAATTTAGAAAATGAGAATGGAAAGAACACTTTTGTTTTTTCCTTCAGAAGTGATATTCAAATGAACTTCTGGTGTCGTGCAGCCGATGCGTTGGTTGCAAGTTGGAGAGGTCTCGGCAATGGGGTACACGCTCATTGCATGAGACCTCTTGTCATGATGCTAATGCATTTATCACACTTACGTATATTAATCAGTATCTTCCAGAAGATCATAGTCTGCAGTTAGAACACTGGCAGAAGTTTATGAAACAATTACGTTTCAAGTATTATGGATAGCGCTAAACTTGGTAGACTATCATGCTTGTTTATTTTGTGTAGATTTTCCATCTTTTTCGGAACAATAATGGATTTCCGTTACATACCTCTAATCAGTTAGAAGAGCTAATATTTTTTCAAAGCTTAAAGAAAAAGGAACGTGTTATTGTTGATATGATACTAAAGAAGGAATTATATAGAGCAAGCAACGAATTCAATAGAACTTATTGAGAAGTAGAATGAAGCATGATTTCAATAAGCTTTTAAAAAGCCCATCTTAACATTATGGCAATATTAAAACTTTGTTCTTTACCAATTTGCAATCCAATCATATTTCTAGTTCATTGCATCAATTCTTCAATTATGAGCCTGTTAAAATAATTAAATACTCTTTTCTAGGGCCCAAAATCTTTTGATAAATCTCTCCAAAAACAGCAGTTTTTTGTTATAGATAAAGCGTCATAAAATAGTACTAACCTTGTAACCACTTTAATTATCATTGAGTTAAGTGTTTTATATAATCATTTTATACTACTTCAGCTATATATAAAATATAACAGCCTTGCTGGCCGTCTTGTGGATTATTTTTTACTTTCCATTCCCTCGTCTTTCAAATCACTTATATAGCTTTTTGACATCCTAGCCACCTATCTTTAATACCAAATATAGGTATTACTATTTTAATCCGTCTGAGTTTAACATTGAGGCAAGCTCCAGCATTCTATGTGAAAAACCAAATTCATTGTCATACCAGGCAACGACTCTGCAAGTTTTTTGATCTTTTAACACTGAAGTTTGTGAAGGGTCAAAAATTGCGCTATGTGAAGAACCTATAAAATCAGATGAAACAAGCTCATCTCTACATATAGACAAGATGCCGGAAGACCTCTTACTTTGCATCTCAAATAATTCGTTAATTTCTTTAACGGAGGTAGAGTTTTTAGAATTAAACTTAAAATCTACTACCGAAACATTAGGAACAGGTACCCTAAAAGCCGCCCCATCTATCCTTCCTTCAAGCTCTGGTATAACAATACCTATAGATTTTGCAGCCCCAGTTGTAGCTGGTATTATAGAAAGCGCAGCAGCCCTGCTCCTTCTTTTATCTTTATGGTAAGAATCAACCAAAGATTGATCATTGGTATAAGAGTGTATAGTTGTCATATATCCACTCTCTATACCTAGATAATTATTAATTATTTTGGCAAGGGGCGCTATGCAGTTTGTAGTACATGATCCAATTGATATTACCTGATCCGCGCTCTTTAATACATTTTCATTTACACCAAGAATAATGGTAGAATCAGCATCTTGGCACGGCGCAGAAACGATTACTTTTTTAGCACCACTCTCTATATGAGAGAAGGATAGTTTTTTAGAATTTAATTGACCTGTGCATTCCAAGATAATATCAACATCCCAATCTATATTCTGTATATTATTCTCAAATAGCATAGCAAATTTCTCTCCATTAAAGAGAAATGTATCATGAGATAAAACTCGCATATCACCCATTAATGTTCCATGCACAGAATCATAAACAAGTGAATAAAGCCTATCATCTATACTTCCCCTGCCACAATTAATCTTAGTAATTTGTATATCAAGCTCATGAAACCTACTCAGATAGGCCTTAAAAACACATCTACCTATGCGTCCAAAACCATTAATAGCAACTTTTAACTTTTTTCTCATGAAAAAAATTTAATTATAACCCTGTAGCAGGTGCATTCATCCCAGTGCAATGATAACCAGAATCTACATGTATAATTTCTCCAGTTACTCCAGAGCTCATATCACATAGCAGATACACAGCAGTTTTTCCTATCTCTGAAATAGTAACATTTCTTCTAAGTGGTGAAGAATTTTCAACGAGCTTGAGCATATCTCTGATGCCTGATATAGCAGATGATGCTAATGTTCTTACCGGGCCAGCAGATATGGCATTTACTCTAATATTATCTGGGCCTAAATCATGAGCCGCATATATAACACTTGCCTCAAGCGCCGCCTTTGCTATACCCATTACATTGTAGTTTGGTATATATTTCTCAGCCCCATAATAGCTAAGCGTTAAAAGTGAACCGCCATTTTTCATCATACTTGATGCATGTCTTGCAACAGAAGTAAACGAATAACAAGATATATTCAGTGATAATTGAAAATTATCTAAAGATGTATCTATATATCTACCCTGTAACTCATCCTTATTTGCAAAAGCAACGGCATGTACAACAAAATCTATGCCACCCCATTCTTTTTCCAATTCTTCAAATAGCAATTTGATGGATTCTTGAGTTGCAACATCACATTTTATTAAAAATTTAGAATTACACTCAGACGCAATTTGCTCAACCCTCCCTCTAAGACGCTCATCCTGATAGGAAAAGGCAAGATCAGCACCTGCTCTACTACACTCAATTGCAATTCCAGAGGCTATAGACCTATCATTTGCTACACCCATTATCAGCCCTTTTTTGCCTTTTAAAAGCATTAACTAATCACCAAACAAACGAACAATATGTCTGGCAAGGTATAGCATAACATTTTTAAAAAGGTAAAATAATTATTTGATCTGTTTAAAATACAAATGGCTATCACTCAATCTGTTTTTATATTAACAACCCTCTGACCTTTAATCTTTTGGCAGTGTTTGCTATAGATATAACTTTGATCCTTACTAAGTAATATAAAAATGATTAAAGGCAGGGTTTTCCTGACATTTATTAAACCTTCTGCAATTTAGCCTTATGCGATGAATTGAAGCTTTCACACAAAACTTAAATGAATAGCAACGAATACTGCCATTGTTTTTATATAAGCTCTCAATCACCTACTCTCGAAGCAGAACATACTGTGAAATCCATCATACAGCCAAAGGGGGCTTTTCTGTTGCCCGGAAAGCCCCCAAACCGCGTAGCAATCAATATTTATGCAGCAAGGGCAACAGGGCTCCTTACGTCATTATCGTTTGCAACGTTAAATGCTGTTTTTGCATTTATCATTTTGACCATTTAAGGGAGTCACCCCTGATGAAACTATTCCTTTCAATGCATGTCGAAGCTAATTCACCCCCATAAGGTGGAGGTGTCGGGCTCTGCCCCCGAGTCCATAACATCTATTATAAATAGAGTTTATCACCATAGCGGAAAACCGCACACGTATGATATAATAGTAGACTTAATAGTTCAATAGTACCGTACAAAAATATGGAGAAAAGTATTTTACAAAAAAAATTATTATATAGAAGCATGAAAAGGGGCTGCAAGGAGCTTGATGAGATTATTGGCAATTTTGCAAAAAACCACATAGAACACTTTACATATTTAGAATTAGTTGAATATGAGAAAGTTTTAGATATCGCAGATCATGACCTGTATCATATCATTACAACACAAGATATGAGTACAAATCCGATACTTATGAAAATAATTAGCTTCTATAATATGTCACTATTAGTAAAATAACATAGCAATTTTATTATTTTATACCTCTATTATATAACATTGTGAATATATAGCCCTTTATCAACCCCTTCCCTTATTATATCACTTGTATGACCTTTAAAATACTCTATAGCTCCTTGTATAAAGGACTTTAATTCATCAATAAGTGATACAACGATATTTGTACATGTCATTAATAATTTGTATATTGGATTTTGCACTTCAGGCACGAGATCAACTTCATCTAAGTTAATTGATAATAGTTGATCTAGTTTATTAGCAGCACCCTTTCCTAAATATCCTTTTTCAGTATCATGCTTTGTGCCATCCCTAAATTTATTTAAGGTTGGAGTATCTGTACTTATTTCTTCAACTAAATCAGTAATTTCAGCTGATACTCTAACAACAGTATCAGCTACCTTTAATAATTGATCCGCGACACGATGAAAAACCACTAACTCTTTGTCCGATCCTAGATCAAATTCCATAACTTCAGCATCACCCATAATACCCTTAATATCTTCCTGTTTTACCCCTATACCCAACAATGTATCCTTTGATAACCGTAAGTGCTTCATTGTACCATCTAAAAAATCATGCACATTACTAAGAAGAGAGCTTAATGTACTAGCTCTATACGAGATATCATTCAACATCCCTTTATCTAAATTGAACTTCTCTAAATCATCTCTATATGAGTAGGCACTGTTAACAAAGGTTTTGCCAAATAATGGAAAAGATGCAATATTATATTGGAGGCGATAAATATGGTATTTAGATGGATAAAAGGTTGTTTCC
>NZ_JARGYT010000060.1:0-7544 GCF_034470605.1 Candidatus Cyrtobacter comes | reverse complement strand
GGAAACAACCTTTTATCCATCTAAATACCATATTTATCGCCTCCAATATAATATTGCATCTTTTCCATTATTTGGCAAAACCTTTGTTAACAGTGCCTATATCAAGCCCTCCATTTTTTAATCTCTTTGCTGTTTCTGATATCGCGAGGGTAACAGACGGCTGCACCCTAGAGAGTATCTTTGCAAGTTGTACCATTTATAATAAAGTCAAACATTACCTGATGCTGCGAAGCCTTATATCACCATCCTCATAACAAGCGCTCACCTCATCTCCACTTGTAATCCTACCAGCAAGTAATTCCTGTGCAAGCTTATTTTGCAAAGAATTTTGTATTAACCTCTTCATTGGCCTTGCGCCATATAGCGGATCAAACCCCTCAACAGCAATCCAATCTATTAGTGATTGATGTATTTTTAATACAATATTTTTACTCTTTAGCAATTTTACTAATTTTCCAAGTTGTATATCTGCTATCTTATACATAGAGCTTTGTTGAAGTTTATCGAAAATTATTATCTCGTCTAATCTATTTATAAATTCTGGTTTAAAGTGGGCTTTTACAAGTTCCATCACACTGTTTTTTACGCCGCTATCACCACTTGCTCCATGAGCTATAAACGATGAGCCTATGTTAGAAGTCAGAATAATGACAGTATTTCTAAAATCTATAGTCCTGCCCTTTCCATCTGTAAGACGCCCCTCATCTAAAACTTGTAATAATATGTTGAAAACATCGGGATGTGCCTTCTCTACCTCATCCAGTAGTAATATTTGATAAGGCCTACGTTTTACAGCCTCTGTTATAACACCACCTTCCTCGTACCCAACATATCCAGGAGGAGCTCCTATCAACCTTGCTACTGAGTGCTTTTCCATATACTCAGACATATCAACACGTAATATAGCCTTTCTATCATTGAACAAAAATTCAGCAAGCGCTTTTGCGAGTTCTGTTTTTCCAACACCAGTTGGTCCTAAAAATAAAAAAGAACCTATAGGTTTATCTTGATCTGATATTCCTGCTCTAGACCTCCTTATTGCATTACTTACAACCTGAATTACATAATCATGCCCAACAACGCTATTACTTAAAATTTTCTCCATATTTAATAATCTCTCCTTTTCAGAGGCGACCATATTTTCAACAGGTATTCCAGTCCATCTTGAGACTATAAGTGCGATATCATTTTCTGTTATCGATTCTTGCATTGATGTATTTTGATTTTGGAGCTCAAGCTCTGATATCTTTTTCTCTAACTCTGGGATTACGCCATATCTTATTTCTCCGGCTTTTGATAAATCTCCGCTGCGTTGTGCTATTTCAAGCCCAGATTTAGCTATTTCTAATTTTTCCTTAGTAGATTGTAATTCATACAACTTCATCTTCTCCATTTTCCATGTAGATGAAAGATCTGCAGATTTTTTTTCTAAACCAGATAATTCATACACGATATTCTCAAGCCTTTTCCTTGATGGTTCGTCCTTTTCTTTTTTTAAGGCGCTTTCTTCAATTTTTAACTGTAATATACGCCTATCTAGCTCATCTATTTCTTCAGGCTTACTATCAACCTGCATTCTCAGTCTGCTTGCCGCCTCATCAATTAAATCTATGGCCTTATCTGGTAAGAACCTATCTGTAATATACCTACTTGATAGCATCACGGCGGCAACTATTGCATTATCAGAAATCCTTATACCATGATGTACCTCATACTTCTCTTTGAGGCCTCTAAGTATCGAGATTGCCTCATCGCTTGTTGGTTCTGATATGTATATTGGTTGAAACCTCCTTGCAAGTGCAGCATCCTTCTCTATGTATTTCTTATATTCATTTATTGTAGTTGCTCCTATACAGTGCAAATCTCCCCTCGCAAGTGCAGGTTTTAGCAAGTTAGATGCATCCATCGCTCCTTCATTTGCACCAGCGCCAACAATTGTATGTAGTTCATCTATAAAGAGTATAATATTTTGGTTAGATTTTTCTATTTCTTTTAATATAGCCTTAAGACGTTCCTCAAATTCTCCTCTAAATTTTGACCCTGCTATCATTGCACCTAGATCTAGAGCAACAAGTCTGGCTCCTCTTAAGCTTTCTGGTACGTCATTTGCAACTATTCTTTGTGCTAAGCCTTCTACTATTGCGGTTTTGCCCACTCCTGGCTCTCCTATTAAAATAGGATTATTTTTCGTCCTTCTAGATAAAACCTGCATAGCACGTCTTACCTCTTCCTCTCTACCAATAACTGGGTCAATTTTTCCATCTTCAGCAAGTTTAGTTATGTCTTTTGTAAATTTTTGCAATGATTGCATATTTTCTTCTGAGGTTTTTGAATCTGCTACCTGTCCTTTTCTTAAGTCGGCAATCTTGCTATCAATCTTTTTTTCTATACCGGCATCCTTATTCTTTAATAATGCAGATATTTGATTTTTGCCTTTTACTATAGCTTGTAATAAACGTTCCGTTGTTATAAAGCTGTCCCCTGCCTTTTTTGCTATTTCCTCAGCGCTTTTTATGACTATTGCAACTTCATTGCTCATATAGAGCTGAGATCCAGTGACCTTAGGAAATTTCTCTATTAAACTCTCAGTTTCTTGAATAAGAGCCCTTAATTCAACTCCGCAACTAGATAATATTTGACTTGAAAGTTCATCATTATTTAAAAGAGAGTAAAAAACGTGCTCAACATTAAGATGCTGGTTTCCCTTAGCCAAACAATCCATCTGAGCTTCTTGAAGGATCTTTTGGGTATTTTGTGTCAATTTATCGCTATTCATAATTTCTGCAACACGATATTAATGAATGTGTATGTAGTAGGGTGATATACCTTATTCAATTGACTTAATAAAATAAGTACAATAAATATGTAATTGCTTATATAACAGCTAGTTATACGATTGGTTTAAACTTTTTACTAGTGATTCTTAAGTAAATTATCTACTTGTTTAGTTCCAATAATTCATTTGCTCTATCTATTATAGAATTTGGCAATCCTGCGAGCCGTGCCACGTGTACACCGTATGATTTCTCGGCTCTACCATTTTTTATTTTATGTAAAAATACTATTTCCCCATCCCATTCCTTAATATCCATTGTATGGCATGATACTCTTTCCAGTCTTTCTTCAATGCAGGCCAATTCATGGTAGTGTGTGGCAAAAAATGCGCGTGCCTTGATTTTATCATGTATATATTCAATGATTGCGGTAGCGATTGCAATTCCATCATTTGTAGATGTGCCCCTACCAATCTCATCCATGATGATTAACGATTTATTAGATGCATTATTGACTATGTTGGAACTTTCAAGCATTTCCACCATAAAAGTAGAATGATTTTTATGAAGATTATCTGCCGCACCTATCCTGCAGAATAGTTTATCTATAGCACCAATTTTTGCATAAGTTGCAGGAACAAAACTGCCAGCTTGGGCCATTAGACAAATTAAAGCATTCTGTCTCAAAAATGTGCTTTTCCCAGCCATATTTGGACCAGTTATTAGCCATAAATTACTCTTTTCATTCATGTCACAATTATTTGGTACAAATACATTATTTGCATGAACTTCAACAACCGGATGCCTCCCTTCTTCTATGTAAAAATCTCCGCTATGATCTACTATTGGCCTGATATATTTATATGTAACCGCAACTTGTGCCATTGAGGATAATACATCTAGTTTCGCAATAATACCTGCAACAAGCCCTATCTCCATTGCATATTTGATAATACCATTCTTTAAGTTATCAAATATACTATCTTTTACAGCATTTACCTTATCTGTATTATTCAGTATTAAATTTTCTAGATTTTTTAACTCATCTGTAAAATATCTTATTGAATTACCTAAAGATTGCTTGTGTATAAATATATCGCTTTTTAGTTTGTTTGAATTGGCGGAGCTTACCTCTACAAAATAACCAATAATATTATTTTTCGATATCTTAAGATTATTAACGCCTGTAATTTTTCTGTATTTATCTTGTAACTCCTCTATCCTCAAATCAGTATTTTGGAGCAGGTCTAAAAGGCAATCTAGCTGTTTTGAGTAACCGTACCGTATATAATGGCTATCTTTTGTTTTAGTACATTCTTCTGGAGCAAGTGCGCATTTTAATTCTTTTAGTATAATTTCAAATCCAGCTATCTGGACTATAAGAGATCTTATGCTATCTGAAATTTCTGATCCAGAAAGCATTATTTTTTGTACAATAATTGTAGAGGTTTCAAGCCCCTTTCTTATGATATTAAGATCATAAGGTGATGATAACTTCCCTATTGATCTTTGTAGCGCTCTTTCTAGATCTGGAAAATCAGATAATAAATCTCTTAAGACACCCCTTATCTCTTTGTTTTTTATGAAAAATTCTATATCGTCTAATCGTGCATTTATCGCCCCTGGATCGATAAGTGGCATAGAGAAGTACCTGCACATAAGTCTACTGCCAGCTGCGGTTAAGGTCATATCTAGTTCTCCTAACAGTGATCCAGATCTCTCACCAGATAAACTCTTTTCTATTTCTAAATTTCGCCTTGTCGCCTTATCCATTACCATGAAATTAGAATTTATATGTCTAGATGGTCTAGATAAGAATGGTAGCGAATCTTTTTGCGTATATCTTATATATTCTAATAAACTACCTATAGCTATAATCTCTGCTTCTGAGAAATTATCAGTTAATACAGATTCATTAAAAATTGCAGAAATAGTGGCGCCAGACCTATTGATATCAAACATATTTTCAGGTCTTGCTGTTAAATTGATACTTTTATCAATTTGATTCCTCAAAGATTCTGGCGCAAGAAGTTCTGCAACATTTATCTGCGCCAAAAATCCCTCTACGTCTAAAAATGAGGAAAAGCTTGTAGCTTTAAATTCTCCAACAGAAAGGTCTGTAAGAGCAATAGAATACGTATCTTTCCACTTATATAATGAGCATAAATAATTGTTATTTTTAGATTCTAGAAGCTCATCTTCTAAAATTGTTCCAGGGGTTATGATTCTTGTTACATCCCTCCTGACAAGGGCATTGTAGCCTCTTTTTTTTGCTTCCTGAGGCGTTTCGAGTTGTTCACATATTGCCACAGAAAATCCGCTTTTTATTAATTTTAGTAAATATACGTTACTAGAATGGGCTGGCACGCCACACATTGGAATATCTTTTCCATCATAAGTTCCGCGTTTTGTTAAAAATAGATTTAGTACTTTAGAGGCCTTGATAGCATCATCAAAAAAGAGTTCGTAAAAATCACCCATTCTGTAAAATAATAAGTGCTCTTCATTCATCATTTTTAATGCCATATATTGGCGCATCATTGGTGTCATCGCTCTTTTTTTATATATTCCAGTGCTTTAAAGTGCTCTGAGACCTCAAGCTCAGTAGGTTGAAAAGATCTTTTTTTATAAACGCTCTTTAAATCTATAGACTCTCTTTTCTCGTTACTAAATAATATACTACTTTGAATATTGGAAACCATTTGTGCATATACAGAAGCTAGAAGTTTAGCATCTATTAATGCCCCATGCTTTTCTCTTGAGCTCAGGTTAATATTCATCCTTCTGCATAGCGCGTCTAAACTCACTTTTGAGCCTGGGTACCTTCTTCTTGCAATGGTCAAAGTATCTACAATTTTATTTCGATCAATCGGTCTCTTTCCACATAGAGAAAGTTCATTATTTAAAAACGAAACATCAAAATTAGCATTATGCATAATAAGGCTACTATCTTGGACGAAATCTAACAACTTATTTACTATATGTTGAAATTGTGGTCTGTTTTTTAAAAATTCATTAGAAATGCCATGAACTAAAAAGGCCGTTGCCTCAATATCCCTTTTTGGATTAATATATTCATGAAAGACGCGACCAGTAAATCTTCTATCTATAAGCTCTACACAACCTATTTCTATAATTCTGTGCCCATCCCTAACACTTAAACCAGTTGTTTCAGTATCTAAAACTATTTCTCTCAATTAACTCCCTCAAAAAACTATTTATACTATAATCGTTTTCACAACACACTATATAATCCGCATACATAAAACGCATATCGTCAGTGGTCTGTCTGCTGGTTATAGCATCAAATTTTTCCTTAGTCATATGCTCTCTTAACATTGCTCTTTTTTCTCTGATATCAAATCTTGAATGTGTTACTATCACCTTTTCATATAAATAGCATATTTTGCCTTTGGTAAGTGATTCAATAAAAAGGGGGATTTCTAATGCTATTGGTCTTTTGGATTGTTTTCTTACGTTCCTTACGAGATTATTACATTCTGCCCTAACAATAGGATGAATAAGCTCTTCAACAAAGCAAAGAGCGGCACTGCTAGCATTAATAATAAATTTATATATATCAAAGCCTCCCAAAGAATCTTTATAAATTGGAAATTGTTCAATAATCTTTTTTTGTATAATTATGTTATTGGCTAATATGGATTTAGCAATTTTATCTACATTTAAAGTTAAAAATCCAAATTTTCGCATTTTACTAAGCAAGAACGTTTTTCCCGAAGCTATTGCGCCAGTAACAATAAAAACTCTTTCCATGACTTGAGTTTTATCAATTTTAGTAAGAGCATATCATAATTAGTTGCAGAACAGAATTATACAAGTGATTTGATTGATTCTGCAAATAATGTTTATTGAATTTTTATTAATATAAAACAATGAAAGAGCTAAGTATATTAGAGAACTTATGGAGATCTGGGAATGAGAATGCTCTTATTGACAGCCTTTCAAGATGTAGCCAAGCAATTGCAAAAGAATTCTTACAAACACATGTTTTAGATACAAGGGTAATAGGTGAAATCATATCAAAGTATCCAGAATCGCAGTTCTCTCAAGTCATTGCAGAAAATATTAGAGCTGGTTTAATGAATCCATCTGATGCTGGTGCAATTATCAATAATTTAGGGCCAGATGCGTATAGTTTTATCATTGATACACTAAATCCTGAACTTGCAAAAGAAATTATCCTCTCTTCTCCAAGGGAGGTATCTGCAAAAATATTTACAGCATATGCTGATGCAGGAGTCTCTAATAATGATTTAGAGGCGTTAATGATTGGATTAGTAAAAGACAAAAGATTTAATCTTGAAAATATCTCTGAAAAGGGTTTTTTAGCTATTCTTACAAAACTTGATAATACAGAGTTAACTAAAGATGTTATCGAAAAATCAGATCCTGGATACCTATTTTTAAATCCAACCAAAGATGATCAGGGGGCTAAAAGCCTATTTGAACTTGGGATGCGCGCTGGTCACCATGAGCTAATAGAGCAAAAAATTCTCGAAGTTGTACAGACAGGCAAAGATGAAGTTGTATTATCAAAAGGAGTAGAAAAATGTCTTAGCCTTGCTCTAAAATTAGAGGGGAAACCAGAAATTGAGAAAGGGGATGATTCTTATGAAAGATTGCTAGATATGATAGGCACTGTTAACAAAGGTTGTATTTAATAGATGCTAAAGCTATAAAGGCAAGGAAAGAGAGATCGGATTTCTCAAATCGTAATGCTAAGCGTCGATTTTCTTTGAGTTTAGCGAA
>NZ_JARGYT010000059.1:0-7832 GCF_034470605.1 Candidatus Cyrtobacter comes | reverse complement strand
TTCGCTAAACTCAAAGAAAATCGACGCTTAGCATTACGATTTGAGAAATCCGATCTCTCTTTCCTTGCCTTTATAGCTTTAGCATCTATTAAATACAACCTTTGTTAACAGTGCCTATCAACAGACCCACTGAGCTCCAGCTAAAGTGTTGCTAATAAGAGCGCCTATATAGCTGAAGATTTAACTCAATGATAATTCAAATATTGATAAAGTTAATACTATTTTATAACGCTTTAGCTATATAGCACCGTTAACAATGACCGTATTATAGCTAAGATAGTATAAAAATGGCATAACAATACTGCTCTATCGATCAACTTCTTAACTCCTATTTTATATGATATTTTATACTGACTTAGCTATATTGAATCACTTAAAACCAATGCGTAAGAGCATCTCTTGAAAGTTTTTATGGTTCGGGCTAATCTCTTGAGCATATTGATGTAGAGAAGATGCTCCAAGGTCTTGTGGATATATTCATAGCCCTTGCTCATTCGCTTAAAATTATTAGGCCAACAAAAGGTGGTAACTTTACTAACTTAATTAACAATTTTATGAGCAATTCCCAGTAAAGTGCCTAAAGTTAAAAAGCGCCAAATTTATAATCCATAACAACCATCTTGGAAAATTTAATAGAATATTTTGCCTTTACATTTTATGATCTTGTGCACTTCATATGAAAAATAAAGAGTATCTTTCGTTATACGACGTTTCCTACCATTAACTTTTTTGCCAGCATCATATCCCCCTTTTTGTGTCGTCTTTACAGATTGATACAGTTGGTGTTTTTACCCGCCTTTCCCCTTACAAGTGTGACAAATGTATCATTAATCTCTTGCAACTTACCGTTCTTAACGTAAGTAATAATCATAAACTGTCTGCCAAAAATCTTAATAGTGACCATTGATAGCTACTTCTAATTGACAGCTACTTCTAATAGAAGTGCGTTATATTTTGTATATCATGTTTACGAGGATCTTACCTTGAGCCACAAAAAGTTCTAGCCATTCTTTATAAGTTATATCACTATAACTTATTTTTTAACACAAAACAAAAGAGCCTACCCTCTAAGGAGGGTGCAAGCTATTCATTTTTCATTCAAGATTATCGCGAAAATCTTGGACTTATAATATCTCACACTTCCTATCGTTCTTTTATTAGATGTCTTTAAAAGAATAATGTTACTATGCTATTTATAGATAACTACCTGTCAAAGCCATACAGATTTTCAGCAATTACACTAAAACCCTCCATAAAACCAAATTACCCTAGACAATTTTAGCCGCCATAATATATTAAACACTATACCTCAACTGTTCCATTAAAAACCTCAAATCTTCCCATTTGAAATTCTAAACTTGTTTCATTTAAACCTTCTATAAAAGTCCCGCATACAGGTTTAAAACTCATTGTACCATTTGGAATATACTCTTGGCATACATGTATATAATCATTCATAACTTCATTTGCTGTATTATCTGCAATAAATAAGTTATATACAAGATGACCAAGCTCATATACTCCATATGCCCCTGAAGACAAAAGTAATAACGTACTTACAACAAGTGCTGTTTTAGGTGTATAATTAAACAATATACAATTTGTCGCATAAATCCCTAATGCAAATAACGTTGTTGCAGCTGCACCTTCATAATCTCCTTTATAAATCTGAATAGTTGCTTTTGCAGCAGGCAAATGTGGCAAGTATGCTGTATTTCCACTAACCAAGAGCACTGTATATGTAGAGCTAATTCCTGCATTTAACAGATTAGATTTTGAGATTTCTTCATGATCCTTATAATCTTTATATACCTTTAACCAATCTGTTGTAGTGTGTATAATTGAAACACCTTTACCAATCTTTGATATACTAAAGAATCCCTTCCAAGGCTGATTGGCCGGCTCGCCCTCAATATAGGCTTGGCCTTCATGCGGCACCTCACCATCCAATCTTTCAAATAAAGGCCCTCTTATTAGTGGCTTATCAAATGTTTTTCTGATACGAATTAATTCCTCATAACCCAAGAACTCAAACAAATACTGTTTATATGCAGTCGTAACTTGAGCATAGTCAGAGTTACCACAGTAATTTAAATTCTTACATATTCCCAAACCTTCAAACCCCCTTCCTAACCATCTTTTTGCATGGTCATCATGAAAAGGAAATTGATACCAATTACCTACTGGCTCTGGCCTACCGTCACGTATAGCTTGAACCGTACCATGCATATAGGACCAATACATTATATCCTTTATAGAATAATAATCACCTATCTCATTTTCATAGTATATATTACCTCCTCTCCATATAAAACGGGTATCCACTCTATCATCACTCACTCTATCATCACTATCATCATCCTTGGCCTCCTCTAGATTTTTAGCTTTCTCTTGAGCCTTCTCTTGATCAACTTTACCTTTTATATAGCTAATTACAGAAAAAAGATTCTCCGGACTATTTTGATTATTATTAAACCAACTAACTACATCTATATACCCATCCAGATTATCTATAGATAATCTACCTTTTGTAAAAAAACCACCATGCAAATCACCTATCTTCTCAAGTATATCTATATTTGTTAGATAGATAACTTCCAAAAATTCAGTTGAAATGATTATATTATTTAAATTTTCCACGCCATCAGAATTACTATAGATTTCAGAATTCTCATAACTACTCCAAACCGCTGAAATCCATTGATATTTCTCAAATGGCATTTGTGATAATATCTCACCCTTACACACGTAATATAACCTAAAAGAGTGTTGAGCAGCAACAGCATCATTGAAAACTTTTAATAGCTTAAGCATTGCGGATCTTATATTAATCATCATCAAGTCTATTAATTTAAATAAACACAGGGCCTGAAAAAGATGCAATATAAACAACTGCATAACATTAGACCATGCTGGGCCGCTATAATAGCGATATAGTATATTATAATCAAGTGAAATATGCTCACTTTAGAGTATGTTAATGATACACTTAGTCGAATTATTAAACTATAATATCTAGAATTAGATATGTTATAAGATAAGTTATCAATCTGTCTTAAATTAGTAATTTATCCCCCAAAAAGCATAGGCCATAGATTTATTGTACCGATAAACGCTTCATATAGTTTTAACAATCCTATGCAAAATGGATTATTGCTATATAATAAATTATCAATATCTTGACATATCTTAATAATTTCTCACTATTATTCCTTCTGCAACTTAATTAAAACTTAATTCTTGTGGGGTTATTTTTCTTTGGCAAAAAATTAAATAGTAAGAAAAAAATTACACTTACTGGCTTACTTAGCAGTGTAAAAAAATTGTTCTTATCCTTATTTTTAAATATCAGAACATCAACTACCTCGCTATTCAGGAAGCTAAAGAAATTAGAAGAAACGAATTATAAACTAGGTATATTCTTTTATAATGCTGGGAAAATAGATGATGCTATACTTAGGTTTAAGATACTAAAACTATTTGGAAAAAAATATAAAGCAGAATGCTCTTATTATATAGGTAGGTGCTATATAATTCTGCTTAAATACGCAAAGGCTAAAAAAGATCTTTTTTTAGATATAGAAATAAAAAATCCTGATATGAGAGAAGAGCTGATGTATTGTAGAAACCTTTTAGAAGACAAATTTATTCAATACATACCACATAACATACTGGAACATAAATTTGATATTATATCCGAAAGTTATGATGCCTTATGTAGCAGCGCTATAACTTATGATATTATAGCGAAAAAAATAGATGAATATTCAAAAACAATAGGGCTTTTTAGCGTGCTTGACATCGGCTGCGGGACAGGTATTCTAGCGAAGAGGTGTACAAATATTAAGGTCTCCTTTAGTGGTGTTGATATTTCTAGAAAGATGATAAAAGTATCTGAAACAACTGGTTGCTATAAAACACTATCACACGCTGAAGCTGGCTCTTTCGTAAATAATGCATTAAGCAATAATGCATTATACGGCATTATATTGCTCTTAGATTTTTTCACATATAACCCACAGTTGCTGCCTATATTTGCGCTGAACATGCGCAATTTACTACTTGATAACGGTATACTGATCATTAGCTATAAGGTTGCAAAAGATAATGAAATTGAATTCATAAAAGAGCTTGAGGAATTTAGATATAATACTGATTATATTAAAAAAATCTTTTCCCAATACACACTTATTCATGAAGAAGAGATAAGTTTACTTAATTCGCAAAATTCGAGACTCATGATTTACTGTAATTGAATATATACATGAAGACCAAGGTATTGCTAATATTTTTAGTATCGTTTTTGTGCGCCTGTAGCTCTAAAAAGGAAGTAAAAAATAATAATAATTTGTCTAACTCTAAAATGGCTACGCCCCATATCTCTGCTTCTGATGAATCAGAATTTCGCTTTGAGGGTAATGATCACCCATATAGTGATATTGAGATAAAAGATCCACTAGAATCATTTAATAGAAAAATGTTCAAATTCAATTATGTAATAGATAGATTGTGGATTAGACCTGCGGCTTTTGCATATAAAAAATATGTTCCTGAATTTGGAAAACAAAGAATAGATAATTTTTTAGATAATCTTAAACAGCCACTTTATGCAGCCCAGGGTATTATTACATTAAACCCTAAAGTTGTTGTTACAGCCACGATAAGATTTATTTTAAATTCAACGCTTGGTGTATTTGGTTTATTTGATTTTGCAGCTACAAAAAAAATTAAAACTCCTCATATATCTGGAACTCAGATACTAAAAAATATTGGGGTAAAAAGAGGACCATATATAGTGTTGCCTATATTTGGTCCTCGCTTTGCGCGTGAAACTATTGGTATGGTAGTAGATAGAGGGCTAGATCCTCTAAATTTCTTAGTAAACAGAAAGGCAACTTTATCTAGAGCCTCAGCTAAAGGATTAGCTATTAGATCACATATATTGGATATAACAGATCAAATAGAAGAAGATTCTATAGATAAGTACGCAGCAATACGCTATATTTACACACATGTTCATGAAAAAGGTAGGTAATATGAGGATATTATTCTTAATGATTTTTTTTCTTGCATCAGCATCTTTTGCTTCAGAAGAACAAAATATAAGAAATTTCATAAATTCAGTGGTACAAAACGTCTTGGATATAGCATCATCCTCTCAAACAGAGCCTATGAAAAAAAAAGAGCTAATCTCATTATTTCATAATGTTGTTGATTCTAATTGGATGTCTAGGTTTGCTATAGGAAATGAGTGGAAAAATTTAAATGCAGAGCAGCAACAAGATTACACATTATCTTATGAAAGATATATAGAGTGTCTATATGTGGAAAAATTCAAGATATATGATGGTAGACAAGAAAATAAAATTATCTCAATCAAAGAGTTACCTAGAGGGCAAGCTTCGGTAGAAACAAAAATTACAGCAGCTCGCGGTGATCAGGATGTAACAATTCTTTATAGACTCAGAAGGGACCAAAATAATAACTGGAAAGTAATAGATATTATAGCAGAGGGCATATCTTTAATGACTACACAACGTTCTGATTTTAAGTCTGAAATATCACAACATGGCCTAAGCTCGTTGCTGCAAAATATAAAAGAAAAAACAAAAAAATGCCATTAGGAGAATTTGATCTTATTTCCTATAGCTCTATAGAAAGTACGCAAACTGGCGCAATAAAATTGCTAAACTCAGGGCATAGAACGCCATTTGTAGTAAAGACAGATCACCAAATTTCTGGGTTTGGTAAATATAACAGGGAGTGGTATAGTTTGCCTGGCGATATAGCAATCACTATAGCAATCACTCCTACCTGCGATGAAAGCTCCTGGCCTATGCTCACATATGTAGCCGCGCTTTCTGTTGGTGAACTACTTACTGGTATAGAAATAACGTATAAGTGGCCAAATGATATAATGGTCGATAACAAGAAATTATCTGGTATATTGCTTGAAAGATATAAAAATCATCTTCTAATAGGAATAGGGATAAACGTTATCAAGAAGGATGGTATTATAAGCCTTTCAGAGCTGGGCTGCACAGAGATGAGCGTTTCATCAATTATAGAGAATTTTAAATTACTTTATAATAATTATATCCTAAACGGTTTTTCTTATATAAAAACCAAATGGCTAAATAAGGCTAGAATCGGCTCTATGATTAGATCCACACTACCAGATGGAAGGATTATTGATGGGATATTTAATGGAATAGAAGATGATGGAACACTTATTGTAATTAATAAGGATGGGGCACTTAATAAGATATATGCAGCAGATACTCAAATACGCTACATGGATATATAAATCTATCGAGTTTAGTTATATATAATTCTTATATATACGGCTATTTATATACTGTGCACATTCAGTACACTTTTAACCAAAAAACAAGGCATTACAGCTTGATTGAGTGAATCCATAAAGTAGTATCATCACCACTCAATTTTACCTTTAATCTTTATGGGCAGAGAAGCTGATACAGTACTAGTGATGCATAACATTGATAAAACAAATTGCGACGTTATGACAAAAAATGATCTAATACATATCAACAATGATGCAGCGGCCATACACAGAGCTGTATTTATGTTGGATTGGTATGCAATGGGGCCTGATAAACTTGAAGAAATCGCAAAATTGCTATTTAAGTATGAAAGCATTGCTCAATACGCACTATCAACCATTGAATTTCATGATATTTTCAATCAACTCAGCATTGAAAATAGAGAAGCATTTCGTAATACTTTCAATAAACTCAGATTAATAGAAGATGACCTCTTGAAGCTAATAGACAGTAATAACGAGATTTTCAGGAGAATCAATGGATTATTTGAATGCGGAGCTGCTGTAAGGGATTTAATGAGAGAATTGGGAGATGATAAACCTTATAGTGATAACGCTATAAAAAACTTTGTACTAGCAATCAAAAAGGCCTGTCAGGATGGCGTTATTATAAATTATACTCCACTGAAAAATGCGCTAGATACCTTGAGACCTATTACAGAGGAAGGGGAAGATGCAATGGCAAACTTTCTTATGTTGGATACAAAGGCTCATACGGTATATTTAAATCATGTAATAAATAATGCAGAAGCCATGTGCAGAGCTGTATTTATGTTGGATTGGTCTGCAATTGGGTTGGGTAAATTTAAAGAAATCGCAGAATGGCTATCTACATATGAAAGCATTGCTCGATGCGCCCTATTAACCATTGAAAATAGAGAGGAATTTAATGAGGCTTTAAATCAACTCAACTTAATGCAAGATGATTTACTGGGGCTGAGATCTCAGAACCAAGAGATTTTTAGTAAAATCGATGGATTATTTGCATGCGGAGCTGTTGTAAGGGATTTAGTGACAGAGTTTACTAATGATGGAGCTTCTTATAACGAACTTACTATACAAAGATTTGTATCGGTATTTCAAAAAGCATACAGTGATGGCCTTGTAGCTAAACACTCTCTTTATCAGGTTTTAGGTAGCTTACCTTATCAAGTCGATATACAAAAAATTGTTGAGGTAATAGTTGGCGACTCTGATGATTTCAGCTCAGATATTGATTCCAACTCAGAAGATAGTAATTCTCAAGCTGATGATTTAGGGGATGAAGCAGGTTCGATTTTTTATGCGGAAGTTGCTGGCGGCCAAGAATTTATGCTGTTACAAGAACAACCAAGGCTGTTGCAATATCATCAACCAGAGGCACTGTTAACAAAGGTTTTGCCAAATAATGGAAAAGATGCAATATTATATTGGAGGCGATAAATATGGTATTTAGATGGATAAAAGGTTGTTTCCGATCGACATTAAAACGTTCAATGAATGGGTT
>NZ_JARGYT010000058.1:0-7846 GCF_034470605.1 Candidatus Cyrtobacter comes | reverse complement strand
ATGCTGGCCCGATTAACCAGAAGAACAAAGCGTTACTCTAAATGCCCAATCATGCTCAGGATGGCTATGTGGAGGTTTAGAGATTTGGCGCTATCTATGTATGCATGATAATGCCTTATTATGTAATATCACTAGCTTAGAGCAAGCCATGGACCTAGCAATTTTATCAATGTAATTTTAAATGATTATACATCTATTTACATATGTTATGACTTTTTTGCCAAAATCTGTATGATGTTGGTATTTTCTTTTAAATGTCACTTAGGCAAAGCTTAATTTATTGTATAATATTGAATATAGATTAACAAAAGTATCTAGCTAATGGATAAATGTTCAAGTAGAGCGCGGCGCGCTTAAAGAGTTTATGGAGCTGAATTCTGTGGATTCATACAATTGCCAATAACAACATTTAATGGATTCATATTTTTATAATAAATGTGCGGTAATTTGACGGTGTGTGACCTATCTTATAACTAATCCAACTCACCATAATCTAGTACTATACAGCTAGGCCTGCCTCTTTTAACACCTTTTTCAAACTTATTAGCTTTTAAAAAAGCGGTGCAATATAAAAACTCCATAAAGGCCTGATGAGAAGCAACACATAAATGATACATTTATGTGTTGCCCCCAATTGCCCACTAAATGTGGTATTAATTTTCTTCCGGACGTAGCTCAATGATACGGGCTCTGCGATTTTTGGCATGAGCCTCTGGGGTTGAGCCTAAAAATTCAGGTTCTTCTTTGCCACGAGAAATTGCAACAAGCCTGCTTCCATCGATACCTCTATTTTTTAGGTATTCCACAACAGCACTTGCTCTATTATAACCAAGAGCAATATTATAAGACTGTTCACCCCTTATATCACAATGCCCTTCTATCATAAATCTCCTTCCTTGATTTTCATTCATATACAAGGCAAGCTCATTAAGAAGAATTTTAGCCTCATCACTAAGTCTGTTGCTATCAAAATCAAAATAAACTTTACTACCAGTAGATTTTACAGCCTCAACATACTCACTATATCTACCAGATGGGCTGTAACTGTCCTCATATAACCTACCCTTAGAAATACCGCCATCTGTACCACCCTGCTCCTTTTTAGTACAAGCAGCAAGAGATAGAATCAGTACAGAGGACATAAACAAACTTTTAAACATCACACAAAGAGTGAAAACAAGTATACTAACGCAAGAAACTATTACCTTGCTCTTTATCAGTCAAGTAACTTTAAAAAATATTCACAAATGAGTGGCTAGAAGTTAACAAAAGGGTAAATCAGAACGAGCATGAAAAATTAGTGCCACATTTCTTAATGTACACTTTTTATTATTAAGATGGAAGTTGTATATTTCTGTAAGGTACAGGAACGCCCAAAGAATCTAGTACCAAAGATCCATCATCCTGAAAACGTGCAGCCATGTAACTACCGTGGCCAATTATGCTACCTGCGTATCTAACAGGTTCTACAGTCCTACCACCATATGTTTTCAAAACTGTTGCTGCCCCCCTATTGCTAATCTCATTCTTGGAGCCCTTAGATGCAGAAGCTTTAGAAGTTTTAGGTGCCTTAGAGGCTTTGGATGCACTAGACATAGACCAAGCAAAATTCAAAAATTTGAAAGTAATTGATATCTGGGTATACTCATTCTGTCAATAAAGATTTGTAGAAATGTCTAGTAATATATACTTCATAAAAAGTGCTAAAAGCCCGAAAGATTTTCCAAATTTGGATATACCGGAATTTGCGTTTATTGGAAGATCTAACGTTGGAAAATCCAGCCTTATAAGTAAAATAACCAATAATTCTTCACTCGTCAAAACTTCGAAAACTCCGGGCCAGACTTCGGCAATAAATTTTTTTATGTATGGAAAATCGGTTTTGGTTGATTTGCCAGGATATGGGTATTCAGGATCTGGTATTAAATCTATGCATGAATATTCAGATTTAATACTTAGTTATATATTAAACAGCAAAAACATGCTTGTCCTTTTTTTGCTAATTGATTTTAGAATTGAACCAAAAGAATCTGATATTAAGATGATAGAATCATTACAAGAAGTTGGTTTAAATTTCTTTATTACATTTACAAAGATAGAGAAGGTTAAAGAAAATCACATATTGGAAGAAAATATATTTGCTCATGTATCAAGAGATAGGGCGATATATACAAGTAGTAGAAGCGGTGATGGGATAAAAAAAATAAGAAACATGATTACATCACGCGTTTTATGATTGATGGGTAATTTAAAGAAATGAAATAAATCTACATCTATAATATCATATTAGGCGAAGTGAGCTGATTTGAATAACTTCCTCATCAATTTTATTGAATAAGCAGTTGTTTTTTATACATCATACTATATAGAAATTATCTAGATTATTACAATTAGCAATGAATATTGATAGGGCGTGGTTTAGATGTTATAATACTAGGTGTGAGAGTAATTAATATTGATGTATGGATTCAGACTCGTTCTGTTCTAGCGCTTTCCCTGTTGTAGAATTATCTATAGATTCGCCTAGTTGGCTCTGTTCTGTGTGTTTTGCAAATCAACATCAGATTGAATTGCAAATAAAGCTTCTTGCTGAGGCTGTCGCTAAAAGGCTGAAGCTTAAGCCGAATTTTCGTATTTCTGTATTGCTTTCTGATGATGAGAGGCTGAGGCAGTTAAATAAGGAGTTTAGGGGTAAAGATAAGCCAACTAATGTATTATCGTTTCCTTCTTCAAGTGAGTTGCGCGCCACTATGGGGGGGGATTTTATTGGTGATATAGCATTGAGTTATGAGAGGGTTAGCTGTGAAAGTATTGAATTTCTCAAATCATTTAAGGAATATTTTTCACATATGATTGTCCATTCCATACTGCATTTATTTGGTTATGACCATGTTTTAAATGAGGAGGCTAAGCTTATGGAGCAACTTGAATCTGATATAATGATATCTCTTGGATTTTCTTGCCCATACTCTAGTGTTAAAGTAGATGGCGCGGTTCTGGCTGATAATATTGATAATCATGCATGATTAGGTAAGATTTTGGAACTTTATTTGCTATGTTGAGGAGACTGAGTGTCTCTTCTATTATTATAATTTTATAATTAGCCCTTGCTCAAAATGTCCACTTTAATACTACTCTGCGCAGGCTCTTCTTTGAGGTATGCTTATGGTATTAAGCAATTCGAGGTTCTTGCTGGTATTAGGGTGCTTTTTTGGCCTCTTTACTCGTTTATAGAAACGGGGTTATTTGATACCGTGTGTATTACACTACCTTCCCATATTATGCATTGTGCTAATATCTCTTTTGAGGAGCATGATATAACTTTCCATTTAATTAGAGGTGGTGAAAAAAGGGCCGATTCTGTAGCGAATGCAATATCCTTTCTAAATAGTACATCATCAGCAAAGGTATTAGTACATGATTCGGCAAGGCCGTTTATTAGTACTAAAATAATTAGGGCCGTTAATGATCTTTTAAATACTTATGATGTGGTTGATGTAGTTATGCCAATATCTGATACTATTAAAAGGATTGAGGGTGGAAATATAGACCTAATAGATAGAAATCATATGTTCTCTACACAAACGCCTCAGGGGTTCTTATCAACAATGTTGGCAAAAGCATATATGAGGCCAGGCTATGATCAATTTACAGATGATATTTCATATTTTATAAAAAGTGGGATTGAGATAGGTATTATATATGGGGAGGCTTTGAATTTTAAGATTACATACGAAAGTGATTTAGAAATGGCAAGAGCTATAGCGGAGTCTAAAATTACAGAGATGAAAAATTCTAGTACATGGTATGCTTTGCAGCAAATCATGAATAAGGTAGAAAAATTGATAAACATTATGCCAGCATGTTAATATTACGTCTATAACTTACCACTTAGTAGATATATACATTTGTACAATGTGATAAATATACAACTTACAGCTGATTTACCTTTAATCTAATATTAATTAATTGCACAATTAGTTCTTATACTATATAAATTTTTACTTACTAGTGACGTGGTTTTAGTTCTACTATGTTAAAAGTAATTTCTTGATATTTAATTAATTTCCTTTTTGACTGTGGAGTTTTTAAATAGGTTTTGGAAGAATAAAATTTTTATAATAGCAACGGCATCTTCCGTGGCTATTGCTGTGGTCGTGGCCGTTATACTTATATTTTCCAAACAACCTATGGAAGTATTATATAGTTCACTTTCTCAGGAAGATTCTTCATTGATAGTAGAAAGGCTGCGTAGTATGGGTATACCATACAATGTTAGTGGAGATGGTAAGCAGATATCTGTTCCGTCGGATCGTATGTTATCTATTAGGCTTTCACTGGCGCAGGAAGGTATACCAAGTTCTGGTAGTATTGTGGGGTATGAAATATTTGATAAAACTGATGGGATAGGTACCTCTCAATTTGTCTATAATATAAATCTTGTTAGGGCCCTGGAAGGCGAGTTATCACGTACAATTTCAAGCATATCTTCAATAAATTCAGCTAGGGTTCACCTTGTGATACCGAAAAAAGAGTTATTTTCTAGAAGTGCAAGTACCCCCTCTGCTTCCGTTATTTTAAAAACAAAGTACTCAGATAGGCTTTCTAGAAAGGAAATATCGGCAATAGCACATATGGTTTCAACGGCAGTACCAGAGCTACGTGTTGATAATGTTACAATTATAGATGATCAAGGTAATCCACTAAAAATTAATTCAGAAAAGGATGATTTTTTAATGTCGCAAGGAGCTATTGAATACAAAAATTCTATAGAAAAAAAGATAATGTCTTCAGTTGAAGAAATGCTAACAAGTTATGTTGGTCATGGAAGGGTTAAAGTACACGCTACTGCAGAAATAGATTTAGATCATGAGGTAATAAACTCTGAGGTATTTGATCCTGAAAGCCAGGCGATTAGGTCAAGAAAAATTTCTGAAGAAAATGAGAAAGAAGAAGATAGGAAAAATAATAATGTTAGTGTCGAAAATAATGTTCCAAATCTCTCTTCTAAAGTTGGTCCGCCTACAGCTTCTAGAAATAAAGGGCGTTCAGATGAGATTATAAATTATGAAGTATCTAGAACAACTACAAATAAAGTAAGGGAATATGGGCAATTAAAAAGGCTTTCTGTCGCAATTTTGGTTGATGGAAGATATGTGACAGATCAAAATGGTAAAAGACAATATCAAGAAAGGTCAGCTGAAGAGATTAGTAAGATAAAATCTCTTGCATCTTCTGCGATTGGAATAGATGAATCTAGAGGTGATAAGATAGAGGTTTTAAATCTTCAATTCATAGACTTGGCTGAGCCAGAAGTAAGTTCTTTTGATATTGTTGATTTCTTAAGAAGAGATGGCAAGGGTATAATGCAAGTTATTGTAGTAGGTATAGTAGCTATTTTGGTGTTATATTTGGTTGTAAAGCCTATGGTTTTGAAATTCACATCTCCAGAAATTGAAGAGGGTGAGGGGCTTCAACAACAAAGCCTAGCTCAGCAAGCTGTTAATGATGAGCTTGCACAAACAAATGAGGATGATAAATTAAATGAAGTTATAAAAAAGGATACAGATTCAGCTGTTTCTATAATTAGAGGTTGGTTAAATGAAAAATCTTTATAGCGAGCAAGAAAAACATCTATCTGGTGCTGAAAAAGTAGCTGCTCTTATTCTATCTATAGATGATGAGGCTGCTTCACTTATATTTAAGAAGCTCGAGGAAGATGAAATATCGTTAATCTCATCTGCAATGTTAAGGCTCGGAACAATAGATAGGGAGGCAATTGAGAGCGTATCTGAGCAGTTTTTATTAGAGCTAGATGGTGGTAGACAGGTTTTCGGTGGTAGAACTAATACCGAGAAAATTTTGAAAAAATTTTTTACAGATGATCAAGTTAACTTAATCTTAAAAAAGACAGACGATAAAAAGAGGAATGATATATGGGAGAAGCTCTCAAAAGTGCCAGTCAAACATCTGGTTAATTTTTTTATGAAAGAGAGTCATCAGGTATGCGCTATTGTAATCTCCAATATTAGTCCAGAAACTTCCGCTAAGGTGCTTTCAGCAATACCTTCTGATATGGCATTTAGTATTGTAAAAAAGGCCATAAACATGAAAGGCTTGAAAAAAGAGGTCTTAAATAACATAGAAGATACGCTGAGGCTTGAGATCTTGAGTGAAGATTTTGACCAGCATGACAAGAATTTTGTTTCTGTGATAGCGGATATAATAGATAATCTTGATAAGCCGAAAGAAGAGGAGTTGATTAGTATGATAGAAAGGCACGATAGTAAATCAGCCTTAAAGGTAAAAAGCTTGATGTTTGGCTTCAATGATATACTGTTATTAGATCCTCAAGGCGTACAATCGTTAATGAAGGAGATAGATAGAAACGAGCTTGTGAAAGCTCTAAAGGGTGCTTCTAAGGAAATACTTAATATAATTAGCGATAATATGCCAAAAAGAGCATTTAATGTTATATTAGAAAACGTTAATTCGTTGGGAAATATAGCGCATTCTGAGGTGGAGAATGCTAGATATCATATTTCTAAGATTGCTAAGAATTTAATAAGGGAGGGGATCATACATAAATTAGCTAATCAAAATGAGGATAAGTAAGATTTCTTTGCAAGATTTTCAGTACAATACAGAAGTTATTCTAGCGGATGATGTATCTGCTGATATTCATAGGGCTTCAAAAGAGGATGAGGCGCCAGTTTTAGAGAAGATTGATATAGATAAGATAAAGGAAGATTCTTATAATCGTGGTGTTATTGATACTAAGAATAGTATTGAGCTGGAAAAAATTGCACATCAAAAAGATATTAAAACTGTGCTCTTTACCTTACATGATGAGTTTAAAAATGCACAATCAAGAATTGATGAATTTATATCTAGTGTTAGGAGTGATTTTGCTGGCTTATCAATTGAAATAGCAAAGAAAGTTGTTGGTTCAGTGTTAGATAGTAAGTCTAGCGAAATTATATTAAGTTTTATAATGGAGAATATAAAATTACCTGAGCTAATAGTTGAGGCAATGGTACCACTTGGGCTTTCAAGTGATATTGTGGGTATGCTCTCATCAAATGGTATTAATATTAATGTTTCCGAAAATGGCGATTTAGGTAAGGGGAGCTGTATACTTAATTTCGGTGATGGAAAGTTATTATGTTGTAAAGAAAAGGTTTTAGAGGAAATAGAGTCTATTGTATCTTCATACTTTACAGAAAAATCAGCAATTTAAATTGTGTGCATAAAAAACTTAACGAAGCTTCTTCAGAACAGCTTTTGGCTCGCCTTTGCAAAAATTTGAGCACATATATAATTTGTTTTTATATATAAAAATTTCACAATCTCTTGATTATATACATAATAATTTCTATTCTTGTAAAGGTATATAGAGTTTTTTAATCAGCATAGTTATGTTGAATATAAGAAGTTCTATATTTAAATCTAATATTTTAAGGTGTTATAATATGAAATTAATTGAGCTTGGTAATGCAGACGAACTTATAATGGGTGGTAGTACTTCAGGATGTGAGTGTCTTGCTGATGACAAGCGTAGGTAGTTAATATGCCGGAGCCCATACCTTCATAGAGTGGATAAAAATTTGGAAAGCGGGAAATATGTGAGTGATTTTAAAAGATAACAAGTTAGAATTGCTACAGATGAGCTATCTGTGGTTAGGTAGTGTCGACATTTATGTTAGCTATAGATAGATTGCTGCTATAAAAACGAAGCCAAGATATTCAATATCAAGCTTGTCGTATCTTGTTGAGACTCTCCTAAAATGCTTGAGCTTATTAAACTCAATTAAATTTCTTTCCTTGTACAACTCTTCGTCATACT
>NZ_JARGYT010000057.1:0-7914 GCF_034470605.1 Candidatus Cyrtobacter comes | reverse complement strand
CGCTAAACTCAAAGAAAATCGACGCTTAGCATTACGATTTGAGAAATCCGATCTCTCTTTCCTTGCCTTTATAGCTTTAGCATCTATTAAATACAACCTTTGTTAACAGTGCCTAATACATTCTTATCATCATTAGATAATTTGGATGGAATTATTAAAGCAAATACAGGTGTAGAGCTTGATGCATTAATGGCTGAGATGTCAGAAAATATAAGTAATATGGAAAGAGCAAGTGCACTCTTTGCAAAAATCATTGCCCAAAACTCTCAAACATCAAGAGAGATGTCTTCAATGTTGAGGTAACATACAAATTATCTTAAAAGGATAATTTATCTCTAGACAGTAACACCCCCTAAAATTCTTGCAAAAGTGTTTTAGGGGGTGTTGCACTATCCAAATCTAAGAAGTGCCCAAAAAAAAATCAAGATACAAAATGAGCTTCTCTATGATATATCGGCGCTACCTGCGCCTAACTTGGATTTATAAATAAACATATAATCCAAGCATCTTAATAAAGCTCAAATTGATCTATGAGCTTAAAAGGATACTAACTTAAGCTATATCATCTTGAGCTAGTTCTTGCGCATCATAACAAGCAGTTGCTTCAAATGGTACTGCGTATCCTAATCCTTCATGTAGTTTTTGTGATATACCATCAAGCAACTCAATAGAATTTTGATCAAGTTCTGATTCAGGAGAGGCTCTTAGCGCATGTACTTCTGCAAGTATTTTGGCCATTTCCTCATGATTACCATTTTCAATAGCATTTAAGGCTGCCTCTGCATAAAAACCAAATGTCTCGACCTTATTATTAACCATTCCTTCCATAATATAAAATTAAAAATAATCAACAAAATCAACCATAGATATCTATGATCTCAGCATACAATCCTAGCACGATTTGGTTTATTTTCAATTGGTTAATTAGTTCTTTTTATATAATATTTGTGAAATATCTATATAACGCATACATTTGGAGTGCGAGGATATTTTGAGGTCATGGGTTAATCTTATATTCGCTTAGTATATACGTAGTTTTTGATGTTGATCAACTTACCCATTCTTTTTATTCAGCTTAATATCTTGAAATATATCTATATCTTAATTTTATATAACACTAGCTAGATAGTTATTTTTAGATAAAATGTATGTTTTTGTGTCTACATATTCGCCCCTTATAACTCTATGCATTTTTTGCATCTTATGCAAAATGAAATTAAATCTTGTTAAAAGTCTTTCAGATCTTAAATTATCTATAGCTATAAGCGCCTCTATTTGGGTTAATTGAAGTGAATGAAAGGAAAAATCTAAAATAGCCCTCATTGATACTGAAGCTATCCCTTTTCCCCATTCGCTACTTGCCAAATCATAAACTATTTCTGCGTTTCCAGACATTATATTGCAATAATTAAAGCCCATAGTTCCAACCATTTTACCTTCTTTCTCGATGCACCAAAGTATTGATATTTTCTTATAAAATAAGTTGCGCCAAAATTTTACTTTTTCATGCGCATCATCTAGCGATGTTGGCACTTCTGTCTCTTGTATATATTGATGTACTGCAGGATCGCACATTAGATTATAGTAGCCATGCATATCTTTTTCAGAATCTAGCTCTCTCAGTATAATTTGATTATCTAGTTTAAGTACAGGAAATTGAGAAAAAGCCATCTCTAATACGGAATTTTTGTACATGCTAACTAAAATTTAGTTTAATAATCTATATAACATAAGTCTAGATTATCAATTTTTAATTAAAAAATACCAGCAATTTCTCTTTCACACCTTATAATATCAGTTTTATAATTCTTATTGTATAGCGTATTTTATTTTCCTCTAATGACGCTATAATTTGCTTAAGTGATGGATTGTATTTCAATCTGTATATGAAAATAGTGTGTCTTTATTTTAAAGATGGGTAGTACTGGCATAATATTAGCGGCTGGTCGTGGTACAAGAATGGGGGGCGGGGTTCCAAAGGTGTTGCTTGAAGTTGCCTCAGTTCCCATGCTGGAACACGTAATAATTTCGATTATTGGATATGTGAATAATATTATTGTTGTAGCAAGCCAGGAATTGGTGAAAAACAGTAAATTTAAAATAATTGAAGGTAGGTATAGATTTATTACCGTTATACAAGAAGAGCCAAGTGGTACTATGGATGCATTGAGATGTGCATTTGATCAATGTATTGAAATTCACTCCAAAATACTTATAGCACTAGGTGATGCACCACTTATTGAACAAAATATAATATCTGAACTTGTGAATTCAGATAGTGATCTATTTATTTCCGCCTTTGAATCTAATAGAGAAAACGAGTATGGTAAGTTGATTATAGATAATGGCAAACTTATTGAAATAGTAGAACATAAGCAATCCACCCAATTGCAGCGTAAAATAACAATTTGTAACTCAGGGCTTTTATCTTGCTCAAAAGTTTTAGCACTAAGATTTTTACAAGAAAACTATTCAAAAAAAGAACCAAAAAATGAACAATATTTAACTGATATAGTTAAATATTTACACCTCAATCAAGCAACTATAAAATTTGATAAATTTGAAGAAAAATATCTATGCGGCGCTAATACAAGGCAAGAGCTGGTAGTTATTGAGGAATTCATGCAGGAAAAATTACGGAATAATTTGATTGAAAATGGGGTTGTAATGATTGCTCCTAAAACTGTATTTCTAACACCATTTACGTTTGTAGAACCAGGTGTGATTATCTATCCATATACCGTTTTAGGTAAGGAGGTCTATATTAAATCTGGAGTTAAAATATTATCATTTTCGCATATAGAAGGAGCAAAGATAGAAAAAAACTGTATAGTAGGGCCCTTTGCAAGAATAAGGCCAGATACAGAGCTTAGAGAAAATGCCAAAATAGGGAACTTTGTAGAAGTGAAAAACTCAATAATTGGAGATAATTCTAAATGTTCTCATCTTTCTTATATAGGAGATGCCTATATTGGTGAAGGCGTCAACATTGGTGCAGGATCCGTATTTTGTAATTACGATGGGGCGAAGAAGCATAAGTCAAATGTTGGTGATAACACATTTATAGGGTCTAATACATCTATAGTATCGCCATTAACAATAGAAAGAGATTCCTTTATTGCCGCAGGAACGGTATTAACAAAAAACATGCCAGAAGGCTCTTTTGCAATTTCAAGACCAGAATTAATTGTTAAAAAAAGAAGGCATAAAAAGGCTTTTTGATACAACTTTATGCTGATTATAATAGAACATGCCTATATAATGTAGCGCATTAGCAATAATTAAATCAATGCATAGATGCAAGCTATACCATCATAACCAATAATGCATCCAGTAAGGGTAGCAATGTTTTTGTATAAAATTTTTATTATTGATGTAGCTATGTTTTCATTTTTTAAAATCTTTTCCTTTTTTAAAAAGCAAGGGGCAAGCGCAGAGCAAAATTCCCACCAAGTGGTGGATTCAAGCACAGAACAAAATTCCACACAAGATTTAGTACCTTATAGGCCTAGTCATCAGAATTTCTCTTATTATACAATAAAAACATTAGCTAAAGCAAGAACTACAGAATCAAACGGTGACTCTTATAATAATTTTGATACAAAGGGTGCTATAACAATCGATGTAAGAGAATACCTTGGTCATAATGATATTAATGATCAAGCTTTTGTAACAAAACAACTCAAAGATTGTTTTGTAAATGTTGCAATACCGGTAATTACACCTAATAATGGTGAATATAATGATAATATTAGAGAGGTAATAGAGTATGTACCTGTAAATATACCTCTATCTCAAGGAACAACTATACATGTACATCATAATGGGCAATTAGTTAAAATTCGTGTAGAGGTTGATAGTGAGAATCGGTTGGCACATGTAAAATATATTTATGCTTCTTATCCAGAAGCACATTATCCAAATTTTAGAGATACTTGGTTAACAATAGCCCAATCTCAAGCGTATAAGGCGAAGGGGCTGGTGGAGAATACTTCTTTAGTTCTTGAAGTAGCAAACCGATCCAATTCGCTATTACAAAAATTTGGAGGGGTAACTCTAGACCCGGATAAACAATGGCCTACTATAATTAAGTACTATTCTCTAGTAGAATTTGGAATTAAGCAACTTGTTACATATAAGTGTAAAGAGCACTTTTGTTTGGAGTTATTTAAGTTTTATGCGCCGCAAATTATAAGTGATTATGTAGTTAATCTTTTTAAGCCGTATTTACAAAAAGAGGGTATGGCTATTGTTCAAGTGGCCACGGCTATATTGTGGGAGTCTTTCTGGTCTCAGAATAAAGGGCAACTTTTATCAATTATACTTTATAAAATTGCACACTTATCATTAACATTGATGCCAGAAAATTGGATTCTTCCTAGAGATGCATTCAGTTTGGTAAATGTTGCATATAGCTTGAAATTTGCTACACAAAAAGTCAATATGAATAAATCAGATAATCAACTATTAAAAACAGTTACTACCGCATTTGTAGCATTGGATGGCCTCTCGGTGCCAGTAGTTTTTAAATTTTTACACTGGATTACAAGTACTACTACAGATAAAGAATATAATACGATAGTTGAATTTATGCCAAAAAATATAAAATCATCAATGAAGGCTTTGGTAAATACTGAGCATGCTTTTATGTTAAAGCGTGATAAAGAAAGTCGTGAATTTTTGCTAAAAAGTATTAAGTCAGTACTAAATTACCTAGACGCTGAACAGGGAAATATAGATAAATTTATACATGAATTCAAGCAAGATAGAATGTACAAAGGATTTCGTTTCGGACACTTAGATTCAGCAACAACCCAAAGGATGGTTGGAAATTTTAATGAGGCATCAAAGAATGTATTTTTTACGGCAAAAGTTTTACGAAAGTGGCTTACTGATGTAGAGAGGGCTTATGATGGTAGTAATGAGTATATGGGCCTACGACCTATAATCGAACGCTCTTTAAACATGCTAAAACCAAAGTTAGAACATGGTGATGAAAAAACAAGACAGCAATTAACTAATGAGGCGGAGTATTATAATATGCTGCTTGTTAATATTAAAACACCATATTGTGATGACAAAATGATGGATAAAGATTATGATAGCTTGGCTCAATCGGAAAATAATGAATATGGTAATAAAATAGGTAGTGAGCATAATCCACTTGATCCTATACAGGGGTCATGCGTTGAATGTGCATCATAATTTTGGCTTGTTGCTAATCTTGTTCTAAATAAAAATCTAAAAATTATCTCCAATCATCTATCTAAATATAACTATTTATTGAACAAGGTAACGACCCTTAAAGTTATAGCTATTAATGATGAGATAAAGATAATATATAGAATTCTAATAATAAAATTATTTATTATCAACAGAACTATATGCTGAGTTTATTGTTGTTCTATATAAAAGATTAGACAGAAAAAAATAACTAGTTTATCCTCCGTACTTTATATAAGAAATTAGCTGTATTTTTATGAATTCTAACTTAACACCCGCGCAAGTTGTCTTAGAGCTGGATAGATTTATAATAGGGCAGAAAGAGGCTAAGAGAGCCGTTGCTATAGCGCTAAGAAATAGATGGAGGAGAAAAATGGTTTCCGCACAATTGATGGAAGAAATAATACCTAGGAATATACTAATGATTGGCCCAACCGGCGTTGGTAAAACTGAAATTTCTAGGAGGTTGGCAAAGCTAGTGAATGCGCCTTTTATTAAGGTTGAAGCAACTAAATTCACAGAAGTTGGTTATGTAGGAAGGGATGTTGAATCTATAATAAGAGACCTACTTGATATAGCTATAAAGCTGGTTAAGGATGTGATGAGAACATCTACAGAAAAGGAGGCTAAGCACAAAGCTATTGAGAGATTGTTAACTATTTTAGCCGGAGAAAGCGCAAGTATAGAAACAAGGCGCTCTTATATGGAAAAGATATTAAGTGGGGAGATAGATGAAAAAATAATAGAAATAAGTGTATCAGAAAGTGCTGGTATGCAAGGTTCGACTGGTCAGCTTTTTGATATGCCTGGTACAAGTGGGCAAGTTGGGTTATTGAACGTTGGCGATCTAATAGGCAAGATGCTAGGAGCAAAGAAGAGTAAAAACGTGAAGGTCCCGCTTAAAGAAGCCATAAAGATTTTGATGCGTGAGGAAGCTGATAAGATGGTGGACGAAGAGAAGGTTATTATGGAGGCAATTAAACTTACGGAAGAGGACGGCATAGTATTTTTAGATGAGATAGATAAAATTGCAAGTAAAAGTAGTGAAGGGAAGTCAAGAGAGGTAAGTCGAGAGGGGGTGCAAAGAGATTTGTTGCCAATAGTTGAGGGGACGGTTGTAAATACGAAATATGGACCAATAAAAACTAATCACATACTGTTTATAGCTTCTGGTGCATTTCATATAACAGATCCATCTGATATGTTACCTGAGCTTCAAGGTAGATTTCCCGTTAAAGTATCGCTTTCACCGTTATCGGAGGATGATTTTGTTAATATACTTAAAGATACTGAGAATAGTATAATAAAGCAGTATAAAGCGCTTTTAGATGTAGAGGGTGTTGATCTAGATTTTACAAATTGTGGAATCAGGAGAATTGCTCGGCTTTCTAAAATTGCAAATGATGAGCTTGAGAATATAGGTGCAAGAAGGTTATATGCTATTATGGAAAAACTGCTAGATGAAGTAAGTTTTGATGCGCCTTCCATGAATGATTCTAAGATAACTATAGATGAAAAATACGTGGATGGGCATGTTAAGGATAATTTCCCAGATGAGAGAGATTTATCAAGGTTTATAATTTAATGATGATGATCTGAGTTTATTTGTAATCTATAAAGAGATATAAGGAATGCGTGTGTTATTAGAAAATAATAAAGATTGAAGCATGATTTAGAAGGGCTTTAGATTCAAATGTACATTGAAGTTATTTAATGTGGGGGCTCTTTAATCAGTATATGGTTAAAGGGTTCCAGGTTCTGGGTTATATCAGATAATCTTAGGAATTTTGGAGGTATGGCATTATCTGAAATCTAAGACTTTATGAAACGTTTATGAGTTATAGGCATATTAAAATAATGCTCTGATATGATTGAGTTTTCGTATATTGAAAATCAAGATTCCATACCGATTTAAGAGAAAGGCTAATTGAAGCTTTAAAAGCTCTCATAAAAAAGAGATATATGGTTTTTGTATAGCTATGGCGGTATAAAATTATTACATAAAAGGTAATTAAAAAGTAATTTTATTAAACTTAACCCAATGATAATTAAGGTATTTTTAAAATTAGTTATGTACCATTTCTATGACGCTTTAGCTATATAAAATAAAGCAGGGCTGCTCTTCATAGGCGAGAGAGCAAAATATACTAAATAAATGTTATAAAAAGCGATATAGATTCGGTTATAGCGAAGCCGTATTTGCGGTAATATTTAGGTTTTTATATCTGCATTAAAAACCTGAAAGAATAAACTTTCTATATTTTTAAATCGGCAAAACTTTATAATAACTCAAATGAACTATAGTAAATTAAGTTGAGATCTGCGTACAGATAAGTTATATTCAAAAGAAAATGCCGGTATCGTAGAGCCAAGATTTTCGCAAGAAAGTTATAAAATATGTAAATAGAGGTAACAGCTGCAATAGCGCCTCAATAAAATTTGAAATAGCATCAAATACAGTAAGAAATTGGCAAAATAGGTATAAGTCTGAGGGAAATTATTTAGCCAAAAAGGTGGGGAAAAAAGGGACGAATAACAAGTTAAGATGTTGCGTGAATTCTAATCCTAATTTATTAGGCACTGTTAACAAAGGTTGTATTTAATAGATGCTAAAGCTATAAAGGCAAGGAAAGAGAGATCGGATTTCTCAAATCGTAATGCTAAGCGTCGATTTTCTTTGAGTTTAGCGAA
>NZ_JARGYT010000056.1:0-7997 GCF_034470605.1 Candidatus Cyrtobacter comes | reverse complement strand
ATGGAAAATGAGGCTTTCCCAAGGCTGTAGAGGATCACGCAAAGAGCCTTTTTGACTGCCGTTTCACGGTTATACCGACGATCTCCCTTCACAAAATTCTCAAGTTCACATGCTTTATATTTATAGCGCTGAATCCCGCGCACATGGCCATTCTTATGCGTATCTTCACTTTTGTAACTGGTTTCAGATGATCATCTAAAACCAACCTAATTGAGTATTTTAATAGCATTCTATCAAAAACTATCTAAATGTGAAGACTCTCTAAATTTTATATCATTATATGAGTATTTTTAGGCCCATATTATAGGGGGGCTCCGGTATATCAATGTGTATATTTGGTTATTATTGCACTGGTGAGCCAAGCAAAAAACTTATGGAACTATTTAATTTATTCGCATTCTCAGATTAAGCTATACAGTTATAGGCTACCACAAATAACTTTGCTGTAAATCCATATGAAGATTTGCCAATCGCATACAATATTACACTTTCTTAATCTCATAATATTTTGACATCCTTGGATAACCTTCAACAAATAGCTGACTCTTGCATCTATGTTTTCTACTTGCATAACAGCTCTTGATATAATGAGATGATTCACAATTCTTACACTTGCATAGCGTCATAAAAATGGCACATGATTAATTTTGAAAATATGTTAATTATCATTGGGTTAAGTTTAACAAAATTACTGTTTATGTAATCATTTTATACCGCTTTAGCTATATCATATATCTCTTCTAGTTAACGCCTTCTAAAAATAAGCCACCATATCATGGTGAATAGACTTAAATAAAAACACTCAAGATGCTAATTTAGAACATTATTATCTATAGCACCAAACTATCTTGACATCTTATGATTCAACATCATCCTTCTTTATTGTTGATTCATTTGTAATCGCCCTATGTATTTCATCACGTAAGATTGAATGATCGCCGGAAGATTTTATCCCAAGCTTCACAGAATTACGTTTAAGCTCTATAACTTTTATGTGTATTTCATCATCTATTATTATGCTCTCATCTAATTTTCTTACTAAGTATAACATAGCCTGGTTTTAAATTTGCTTAATATATTGAATATTATATATAAAAATAAGCTTGTCAAAATTAATAAGTATTTGTTTCTTATTTATTATGAAGGATAATTAATCCTATGTATACTTTGCCCCCTATTTCCCCTGAAGAAATCTTTACATCCATTCTTTTACTTAGCAGGATAGGTGGTAGCTTTTTTTTGATGCCTATATTTGGAGAGAGGCTATTACCATCCTTAGTAAAATTAGCATTAATAATAATAACAACGGTATTTTTATCATCAATTTTGGAAAATACTATTCAGTTACCCAAGACAACTTTAGAAACTACAGTGTTGATTATATATGAAATAATTGTTGGTTTATTTATAGGGTTGGTGTGCAGGATAGTTGCCTCATCAATTCATACTGCCGGGATGGCCATAGGCTCAAGTATTGGAATATCGGCAGCGGTCATGTTTGATGTATCACAGGGTGATCAGGGCTCATTAATTGGCATTTTTATGAATATGCTAATGATAGTGCTGCTGCTTAGTATGAATATGCATATAGTCCTTATAGAATCCATATATAATAGTTATAAATACATGCCTATAGGTGGACTTTTTAAAAATAATATTAGCATAGTTGAGATATTAGTAAGCTCTATGTCTTTCGCTTGGCAAATTGCACTGCAAGTTTCTGCACCGTTTATAGTTTCTAGCTTAATTATGTTTATAGGAGCCGGAGTCTTATCTCGCCTTATGCCACAGATACAAATATTTTTCCTAATGCTACCAATACAAATTATTATAGGCTTATTGATGATTTCAGTTACTCTACCTGTACTTTCAAAATGGCTTGTAGAAAAACATTACGAGCAAATTTCTATATTTTTAGGGCTATAAAGAGGTGGCAGAGGAGCAAAAAAGAGAACAGGATAGCTCTCAAAAGACCGAAGATCCCACGCCAAGGCAAATTGAAGAGGCGCGCAAAAAGGGCAAGGTTATTAACTCTAAGGAACTATCAAGCTTTGTGCTTTTCCTTTCATTTACAGTTTTTATATTATTGGCAGGAGATTTATATTTTAGGAATGTTTTCTTCTCATTAAAATATTATTTTGAAAATATATATAATTTTAGCTTTTCAAATGAAACTTGGATTAACGCAGCATTTAATGCACTTTCCATTATAATGAAATTTGTGATTATCCCAGCGCTTATTATCTCTATATTAATCTTCATAAATTATTTGGTGCAACATTCAGGATTAGTTACATCACTAGATCCAATCACACCTAAACTGAGTAAGATATCACCGATAGCAGGATTGAAGAGAATCTTTTCAATGAAATCTGTAGTTGAACTAATTAAGGGGATTATCAAGATGTTATTCGTAGGGTGCGCAATATACCTTGGAATAAAAAGTGATTATAAAGTAATAAAAAACTCATATACTATAGACCTCTCTCACCTTCTCCAATTATTAAAAAATGAAATATCTGAAATCATGATAGCAACTTGCTGCGTTATGTTTTTGATAGGAATTTTAGATTATATATATCAACGATATGAATATATAAAGGGGCTGAAGATGTCCAAACAGGACATTAAGGATGAGCATAAGAATACAGAGGGTGATCAGGATATAAAACAAAAGCGTAAACAGATAATGCGCGAGAGATTAAATAAAATGACACTCACAAAAGCACAAGATGCTGACGTTATAGTAACAAACCCCACGCACTATGCAATTGCACTAGAATATACGCCAGCTTCTTTTATGGCCCCTAGGGTAATAGCAAAAGGAGCGGATCTACTTGCACTAGAGATAAAAAAAATAGGCCAATCCAAAAATATACCAATCTTTGAAGATAAACTCCTTGCTAGGAAATTATATAATGAAGTAGAAATAGAGCAAATGATACCAGTTAGGTATTATAACGCGGTTGCAAAGGTCATGTTATATGTTGCAAATTTGAAGGGCAAAAGCTACTTTGAAAATAAAAAACCCAAAAAAGGATAATGTTAGCTGTTGATAATCTAAACATAGAGGTTAATGGAAACCTATTAATCAAAAATCTTGGCCTTTCTATGGCCAAAGGTTCTTGTATTTGCTTTTATAGTAGCACCGGATCCGGAAAAACTACTTTAATAGATACACTCTTAGGGGAAAAAGAATATGCCTTTAAAAATATTTCTTATAATGGGGTTAGTATAGGAGATGCACTTGGCGTTTACAGAGCGCTTATTCTCCATATGCCATATCATATGCTTTTAGATAAAGAACTTTCAGTCTTTCAAAATCTTAAATTTTTTGCCTCTATGTATACAATGGAATCAGAAATAGAGGCGGCTGTATCTTATTTAAAATTAGAAAAATATCTAAAAAGCAAAGTTACAACTCTTTCATATAAGGTTCAAAAGAGACTGAATTTATCTAGGTTACTGTTATCCCCTGCCGTTTTATGGCTTTTAGATGAGCCATTCTTAGAATTAGATGATGAATCTTCTGATATGCTACAAACACTAATAAAAAGCAGATGTTACCAAAATGGTATAGTAATTTTAACAGCTATGCGCCCTATTCACTTAGAGAATTTTGAATTAATAAATATCTCATTAGATGATTTTAGATAAATGAGCTTCCTAGCATATGAGTTACGCCCCAAGGTGTTAAGGTCTTTTTTTAATATCCTTAAAAGGGAACTTTTATTAAGTTTTCGATATTATTTATTGATTCTCTTACCGTTTCTCATAATACAACTACTATTTGTGCTTAATATAGAATTAATGAAGCACATATTTATTTTTGATATATTAACATGCCTTTACGCCATTCTATCCACCTATATTAATTCATATATTCGAGATAATAATAATGGCTTTTCCAAAAATTTCAGACTCCTGAATATTCACCCAATCGTAATTCATTGCGCAAAAATATGCGCTTATTGCTTAATATTTATACCAGCATGTATTTTTTGTATGGTCATACATTACGTAATTTTAAATAACTAAAGCAATACCTTACAGAGATAAAAATATAGAGATAAAAAGATAATATATTTATCTTTTTATAATAAGATGAGATCAGTTACAGTTTTAAAAGAGGATCGATTCCCTATTTTAATGGAAGAAATAAAAAATTATGTAAAAGCTAGCAATGATGAAGAGCCATTACTTGAACAATTAATGCATTTTTCCCTGAGCAGTTTTCAAAACGAAACTGGAATATCGCCAAATAAGAAACTAATTCAGATAAAATATGAAAATTTTGCACATACAATACTCTTCTTTCCAATTTTACCAATTCTTAAGATAGAAAAATTTTTATTAAATGGACTCAATTATGAAGGAAATTACAAAATTAAAAATGGTGTACTACATGCAAACATTCAATCAGAAAGTCAAATAGAGATTATATATACAGCTGGATTACTAGAAGAAAATTTAGCATTTCAAGCAGTAAAAGGTTCTATACTTGAGCACATAGCATTCTCTTATGAAAAGAGAGGATATGTTATGCAAACGGATATTTTTAGAAAATTTAAAGAAATGTCATTATGATTAGCGAATTAAATAAATTAATTAAATTTGAAGGAAGTGTTAAGAATCAAGAGCTATTTGAAGACAGTCTTTGGGAAGAAAAGTTTTATCTATGGGGAAATATAGAGAGCATACAATCCAAAAAATCCGAACTTTCTGATTATAGAATATATAAAATTAAAATACGTAACCTATTACGCAACCCCTATAAAATTAGCGTAGATATGCGTCTAAAATTTGATAATAAAGTCTGTAAAATACACAAGATCCTAATCAACGATAGGGATTATATATATATAACAGCCTATGAGTATACTTAAAATTTCAAACTTTATAGAAATGAATATAACTCATTTTATCAACAATTACTATCAAACTGAATATGCTAAAGAAGGTTTTATAAAAGCACTTGGAATAGAGTTAATCAAAATTAAAAAATTTAACACTACCTTAAAAAAGGAATATAAATTACGTGTACAATTTATCTCTCAAAAACATAAAAAAAGTTTAATATTAAAAATATTAGATCATTTTAGTGCGTTTATAATTCAAAGAGGAGAAACTAATGAGTCAGTGAATAATGTTCTAGTTTTATCTGAATTAGAAAGCCAAAAGGGCGATATCACATTGTATGAGCTCACGCTATTGATAACTATTTTAGAAGAAAAATATGAAAACAGAATGCATTATCAGTTTTCTACATGAAGACACGAAGTACAACCTATGCAACCTAGAATTAATCGATCTCAATATACATAACAATTTTTTTGAAAAAGATTGCTATAACAAAGATACAATATTTCTTTTTAATAAAGCAAAGAGCTTTACGATAATCAGTCTGAAGGGTGAAATCCTGGATCCTGCCATACTACCTATCATAACAACAATATCTAGTAATGGTATGATGCAAGGAGCGCGGCTATATCTAGAAAACGGCCTAGAATTTAAAGGAAGCTTCTCTATTATAAAATTAAATATAGAAAAGAACTTTGATGAACATAGTCTTTTATTTTCCATAGTCCTCAAATTTTAGATTAACTTCTTCAGTTTACATAAAATGAAATGATAAAGTATCTTAAGACATCTATTGAGAGCCGAGAAAAAGAGTTGTAGATTGACTATTATATGTAATACAGCTTTAATCTAGTTAAATGCTTGTGTTTGGAATCAATGTATTAGGTACACTATGCTAAATTTGAACTCTAAATTTCCATTAACGCTCCCGGAGCTACCTTATAAAAGTAACGAGCTAGAACCATATATATCATCTACCACCTTATCATTTCACCATGGTAAACATCATAAGATATATATAGATAACTCAAATAAGATAATTTTAGAGAACGGGCTGGAATCTCTAAGTGTTGGGGAATTAATCGCAAAATCCAGACAAGACAAAAATTTGCAGGGATTGTTTAATAATGTTGCACAAAGCTGGAATCATGCTTTTTATTGGGAATGCATGAAAAAAGAATCTAAAAAACCAACTGGTGAATTTTTATCCCAAATAACCAAAGATTTTGACAGCTACGATGGATTAAAGTCAGAATTAGTTAAGCATGGGCTCGCTCAATTTGGCAGTGGGTGGGTTTGGATAGTTTGGGATCATAATAAATCTAAATTATCAGTACTTAAAACTGCAAATGCCGATCTCCCTAATTCTGCAGAATATTCGATAATCTTGACTATAGATGTTTGGGAACACGCATATTATCTTGATTATCAAAACAATAGAAAAGATTATTTAGATAAATTTTTAGATGTACTTGCAAATTGGGAATTTGCACAAAATAATTTTATCCATATTAGCAAGTAATAATGATTATAAAAAAGCTTTTATTATGCTTATTAAAAAACTGTTACAAAAGCTAACTAAGGATAACCATTCTGCGCAACCTGATAAGACTCAAGCTGCGCAGAGTAAGGAGGGGTATAGCTTTAAAACTTGGTCCAATGATAGATACGGCTCTATACTTGTACAGAGAAATTTGCTGCTACTTATTACCGTTATACTGCTTTTGGTGATGTTTGTATCGATAATGACGATTAGGTATCTCAGAAGCACAAAATCTGTTGAACCATTTATAATAGAGATTGAAAAAAAAACTGGCGTACCTACTGTTGTAGAACCCGTTTCCATACAAATGTATTCTGCTGACGAAGCAGTTAGGAGAAGCTTGATATGGCAATATATAACCGCACGAGAAGAGTATAATAATTCTACGTATAGTTTTAATTTTATGAATACAGTAAGGGTACTCTCTTCACCAGATGTATATTATGGAGACTATAGACCTAAATTTGGTATTGCAAACCCTAAAAGCCCCTATAACTTATATGGTAATGCAAGCAGCATAAAGGTTTCTTTAAAATCTATGATATTTCCAACTAAAAATTCTGTACAAGTTAGGCTATTACGTGAGGTTATGGGGAATATTGGTATGAAAAGCGATAAAATTGTGTTTATGGAATTTGAATTCAAAAATATTGAAATGAACAACATGGAAAGAATGATAAACCCACTTGGGTTTCAGGTTACTTTATATAGAATAGAAGATGAGAGATCTTAAAAAAAGGAGCTTCATAGCTTTAACTTTCTTAATTATCTGTGGATGCAATCTATTTGCAGCTGAAAGACCAGTACCTACAGATAGCAGGATAAAGACGCTTGTATATAGTAAAAATGAGATTTTTAGGATAGTGTTAAATTATGGCTATCAAACCACACTTGAATTTCAGAAAGATGAACGAGTAGAAACAATTTCTGTAGGTGATAGCTATGCATGGCAGCTCTCTCCATTTGGAAACATGTTATTTATAAAACCGCTTGAAACCACGGTTATGACAAATATGACAATTATAACAAATAAAAGGACGTATCAGTTTGAGCTTGAGTCAAGATCATTAGGAGATGCGTATGATGCACAATTGGCATATGTTGTAAGGTTTTTTTATACCGATGAATCTGAAGATACTCCGTCTTTATCAAAATTCTTGGAAGGAAATTTGGTCTTTGAGGATACACCAAATAATTTTAACTATTCCATAAGAGGCCCTAAAGAACTGGTACCATCGATAGTTTTTGATGATGGTGTGAGAACATTCTTCCACTTTAATGACGATTTAAAAATAGCACCCGTATTCTTTGCAGCCGATCTGTATAAAAATGGTAGTAGTAAATTAATCTCTAGAAAAATGAACAAATACTTTATGGTCAATACTATTTCTAAGATGTTTACCATCCAGATAGGTAAAGAGACTATATCTGTAATAAATAACGAATTTAGGAAGAAAGATAATGACAAAAGAAAAAGATAATAAGCACGCAGATATTAGGCACTGTTAACAAAGGTTTTGCCAAATAATGGAAAAGATGCAATATTATATTGGAGGCGATAAATATGGTATTTAGATGGATAAAAGGTTGTTTC
>NZ_JARGYT010000055.1:0-8094 GCF_034470605.1 Candidatus Cyrtobacter comes | reverse complement strand
TTCTTTCTAAATTCTATTGGATATGACATTTTTTCTTTATATAGCATTTATATCATTTTTATCAAAATTAGCATGACATTTTATAACGGATTAGCTATATATTCGCTTCATTGGTAGCATTTTGCAAATTGGAGTTTTTGAAAACAAAGACGCTTATGAACCATTTTGCAATGAAGTATAAGATTCTATTAAAAGCTAATAGGGCGGCAAGTTATGCTTTTACATAAGCTGAGTGAGTTATTTAAAGAATCCAAAATCAGCACACATCCTGAAATCAAGATTATTACAGATACTGGATATCAAGGCATACAAAAGCTATAAATCTGAATTACCAAGAAATAAGATGGTATTAACTAAGGAAGAGAAGAAGAAAAATCAAGAGCTTGTAAGTGAGAGAGTTACAAATGGGAATGTTATTGGAATTCTAAAACGGCTCAAAATCATTGCCGACAAATATAGAAACAGGAGAAAAAGATTTGGTCTTAGGTTTAATTTGATAGCTGGAATTTGTAATTTAGAGTTATCTTTATGAGTTTCGAAAGAGGTCTATTATCATAGCTCGAACATTATTAAGATACATTTATATACTTCTCTTTGAGAGTGTATTTTTTGTCTCATTTAGTCTGATTTCTTTCCACATTGCTTGGTAATAACCATTCTGACGCTATTTTTGTGGGGCAAAATTTACATCTCTTCATAACAACATTCATTCAACGCAAATTATCAGGCTATCAACCTATTAACCTAACAAAATCTATCTTTACATTGCAATAACCCCTTCAACAGTATGTTAGATTAACAAGTAATCAGCAATAACAACATAAAGTTCAGAAAATATTACAACTAAGACTAAAAATTTAAGCTGCTTAGATCGCCAATCACATATTTCAGCCTATACATAGAAGATAGCATTTTACTGTAAGATTTTGCATAGCTTATTTCTTGTTTAGAAAGTTCTCTTTCAGCATCCAGCATATCTGAGGTAGTTACAGCACCAGCTTTATAACCTTGTTGATTACCCTCAAATCTATCAAGTGCAGCAGCTACTGCTTGCTCACGAGCTTTTACCTCTAAGATAGAAGAATGATAAATATTCCAAGTGCTTATTGCAATATTTTCCACTTTATCATTTGCATCTTTCACCATTATTCTAGCTTTACTTTCTATAACATTACTGTTCATTACATTATATAATGATTTACCCCTATTCATTAATGGAATGGTAACAGAAAGAGATACAGAGTTTTTATAATCGCGGTTATCACTCGGAAACGGAAATGGAGGTGTTTTTTCAGATTGCGTTCTTGTTCTAGATTCAAAGTCTAATTTAACCTTTGGAGAAAATTCTGAAAGAGCAACATTTTTTGCCAATTTAGCGGCCTCCATATTTTTTTGGCTTGAATGTATATATGGATTCAATGATAAGGCCAAGGAAACAAACTCATCTTGAGAAGACGGTATTACAAAATTTGGTTTAATTTGTTCAAGTTTTTCAGAAGCATAAGCACCGCCGGTGAGATAAAAAAAGTTTTCTTCCTCAGCTATAAGCTCAGCTTCTGCACTTTTCAAAAGTGCTTCTTGCTCAGCAAGTCTATATTTTGCAAGAGAAAGCTCTGGCCTTGTGAGCTCACCAGCCTTAAATCTTAAATGCGCTTGCTCCAACAACTTCTTAGAAATCTCAAGACTTTTTAGATTTATAGAATGCGCCTCCCTGGCGGCTATTAGATTATAATATGATTCTATTACCTTAAGTAATTCCTCATTTTCTTTATTCCTAAAATCACTTTTAGCCGCTTGATCTAATTTATTTCTGTTAGCAATATAAGAAATATCCTGAAACCCAGAAAATAATTCTATCCCAGTACGTATACCTACAGTACCATCAAAATCAGGCGAGTAATCAATAACGTTATTGCTATTTTGGGCAGAGCTCAGAGAATACGAAAGCGAAACTTCTGGTATAAAGAAAGCTGTAATAGCTTCTTTTTTTCTTATCTTACTTTCTGAAAGCTTCTCTTTCTCTAAATTTATTTGTGCATTATTTATTTTTGCAAATTCAATTGCCTTACCCAGAGTATTAACTTCGATACGCTCTTTTTGAAATGCAAAAGAGTTGTATGCATAACAAAAAAGACATACAAACCACAGCCCCCTTTTCAACATATATAAACTAAACAATATAATTATAAAATTTCTACAATAGACCTAATAAAATTCGATAACGCACCAGCACCAAGGGCTAAAATAGTATCACCTGGAGATGCTTCACGTAAAATAAGCTGCTTAAGTTCCTCAAAATCACGTACTACAGAAGTATTTGTTCTGCATAACGTGCTTATTTTATCCCTTAGATGCTCAGAATCAACTCCATTTATAGGGTCCTCTCCGGAGGAATATACACCCGTTAATACCAAGCTGTCTACATAATTTGAAGATAAAACAGTAGCAAATTCCGACATAAATCTAGATAACCTAGTATACTTATGTGGCTCAAAAATTACAATCAGCCTACCATCGCCTTTTATTTTTGAGGCGACCTTTAAAACTGAATCAATTTCTGTTGGATGGTGCGCATAATCATCTAATACTGTTGCTCCGTTTAATTTCCCAATTTTACAAAATCTTCTTTCAACGCCTTTAAAATTTTTAAGAGCATCGAGCGCAAGATTAAGCTCGCAACCAAGTAATATAGATGCCAAGAGAGCCCCAAGCGCATTTTGAATATTATGCAGCCCAAGAAGTGAAAGCCTAACATCTTTTAATACCTTGGCTCCAAGGCTCATAGCAAAATCATCACCAAAGACGATATCAAAAACAGATTCATGTTCAAGCAATCTTATATTAAGAGCAGATATATCGTTATTCTTACCATATACACCATAAGAATAGAGTTTATCTTTCACATCTCTATATTCTTCATAAAAATTCCTCAATCCAGGATCATCAGTACACAGCAAGGTATTCTCTCCAAGATTAACAAATTTTTTATATTCCTCCAGTAATTTATCATGAGTCTCATAATATTCTACATGATCCATTTCCATATTTGTTACAAGCCCTAAGCTATGGCCTGTAATTAAAAAACTTCCATCTGATTCATCTGCCTCAACTACAGCAATCTCTCCGTGCCCTATATGGAGATTAGAATTTAAGTCCTTCATAATACCGCCAACAAAGATAGTTGGGTCCTTCAGGGATTTTATGCATATATATCCCAATAAGGAGGTAGTAGTAGTTTTTCCATGAGTACCAGTTACAGCTGCAACTTTTTTGCCTATTAAAATTTCTTTAAGGGCTTGCGCTCTATTTATCACTTGTATACCAAGCTCTTTAGCTCTAGAAATCTCTTCGTTATCAGATCGTATAGCGCTTGATCTAATAACCAGATCAATCTCAGTGGTTATATTAGCAGTACTGTGCTTATGAAAAATCTCAACTCCTAAATTTCTCAATTTTTCTAAAATGTCTCCAGTCTCAACTTTATCAGATCCGCTTACCATAAAGCCATTAGCGCACATATAGGCAGCAATAGAGCTCATCCCTATACCGCCTATACCTACAAAATGAACTCTTGATTTTGGATTGATCATTATTTAGTAAGTAATTTACACCATTTTGTATCTTCAAAATCTCTATTCAATATATCTCTATATTTCCCTGCAAGATTCTCTAATCCAAGCATATTATATACCTCTGCAACCCTATAAAGAGCCTCTGGTAAAAATACTGTATTACTATAATTTTTAAGAACAGTATAAAATCTAGGTAAAGCAGCATTAATGTCACCAGATTTTAGGTAAAAAACACCAGTTTTTATTTCACTTTGAGCTAATATATTTCTTAAAAAGAGAATTTTCTCTTTAGATGCTTGCGCATATTCAGATTGTGGAAAAAACTCAACTACACGAGCAAATAGAATTAACGCCTCTTTCACAGAGCTAAGATCCCTTTCTGTATACGGAAGTATATTGTAATAAGCTAACGCTTTAAGATAGTAAGCATATGGTATATTTTCGTTAAATTTGTATAAATGTATAAAATCATCTAAATACGCAACAGCATCAGGTATCTTATTCGCTTTATAACTAGAAAAAGCGGCCATCAATAGTGCATCTGGAGCGATTTTTGATGATGGATGCTGTAAAAATATCGATTCAAAAATCACTGCAGCATTTGCAAAATTGCCAGCAACCATTACAATCATCGCCTCTTCATATTCAGAATACGGCTCTTTTACAATATACACACCATCGCTATTAACACCACCATTACCCTCGTTCTTTTTTAAAGAATGAGCTCGTGGTTTCTCAGCTTTTGTAGATGATTGTTGCTTTAATTCATAATACTCTGTAAGAAAAGCGGGTTTAGGATTGTCCATCAATTGATCGGCGCAAGCACCAATTTTCCAAAAGAAAGGAGCGAGAAAGAGAATTATTAGTATATATCTAGCAGCCAAGCAAAACACTTAATCAAATATAAGAACACACAAATTCTAGCATACAAAGATAAATTTGAAAATCTCATAAAACAGAATTTTAATTTTCTGCTCTAAAAATGATATAATGCATTGATAACAATTGACTATATTTTAGTTATATATATCAGCTACTGAATGAAATTCATGCTATTATAAGTTATATTATTTCTTTTTGGTTTTTTTTGAGAAAAACCTTAAATGATCCGACTTGGCCTCTACAATCTTTGATTGGGATTATTTGTGTAAACAATTTGCTAAGGGTTCCATGCCTTGACCATTTTATAAATGAATCCTTTATGCTTTCTTCCCCAGTTCTACTACCTTTACCAGTTATTACAATCAACGCTCCACTGCAAGATTTATATCTTTTAAAAAATAAACACAGAGCTTCATATGCTTGCGATATAGTATGATCATGTAGGTCAATACTACGTTTATTTAAACTAACATCCTCAACCTTTGTATTATCGAATTCATTTTGTTTTACAAAAGTTACTTTTCTTGTAATGTGGTGGGCAACTGAAAACTCATTAATACAGTGATTATCAGTGGGTGTTTTCAAAGGTTTAACATTCTCAAAAAAATGCTCCCAGGATTCTTTTTGCATCTTTTATTATTCCTGTACTATATCACCTTTTGTTGTAAATATTATACCATTTGTATGATCTATTTCATGCTGTATACAAATAGATAGTATTCCACCATGAATTTTTTCCCTATGTTTTTTGCCCTCATGATCAAGGAAATCAACCACTATTTTTCTAGGTCTATGAGTATGTATAGAAAGCCCAGGAAATGATAAACATCCTTCATCAAAAGACATAAAATCCTTTCCGTAACTGCGTATTGAGGCATTAATCATGACGCATGGTTTTAGAAAATAGTGAGGCATATCTTCTAAATTTGGTATATCCATGACTATAACTCTTTTTAGGACTCCTACCTGAACAGCAGCAAGGCCAACACCATTGTTTTTTCGCATTGTAAAAAACATATCTGAGATCAGTTGCTCGGTTTCCTTATCTATCTTAGATATCTCTGAAGATTTTTTAAGTAAGAGCGGTGAGGGATCTGTAACCAATTCAAGTAAATTTGGTTTTAGATAGTCAAACACGAATATTAATTTATCAATCAAAACAATGCGTATTCTAACATTTGATTCTAGTACGAACAACAACTACATCTATAAAATAATAGATTTGCTTAATTATCCATTTTCATTATCATTTTTTTGCAAATGGTATATTGTAATTAATTATGTATCAAGCTGACCTATTCCATTGTTATAGTGTTATTTAATTATGTTCTACAGATGAGCAGAAGTAGGCTTTTTCTCTATCTTTTCTTTTTTCTTTTTCCATATTCTATAATCGCTGAACCAATAAGCATAGATTTAGGTGATGGGAACTTGCCACTTAGCTCAAAGATAATGCAGCTTGTAGCTGTTATAACGGTTTTAAGTATAGCTCCATCATTACTTATAATGGTAACTTCTTTTACAAGGATTATTGTTGTTATGTCTATACTTAGAACGGCTATAGGGTTACAACAATCTCCTCCTAATGTAGTGATGATTGGGTTATCTCTTTTCTTAACGTTTTTTATAATGACACCAACATTTGAAAGGGCCTATAATGAAGGGATTGAACCTGTAATTAACGGTAGAATGGATGAAGGTGAGGCGCTGATTGCCATTTCAAAGCCATTTAAGGATTTTATGCTTGATAATGTAAATGAGAAAGAGCTATCTGTATTTATAGCAATGGCAAAAAAAGATGATGATATAAAAAAAGATGACGTGCCGCTTCAGGTTTTAATACCTGCATTTATGATTAGCGAGCTAAAAAGGGCCTTTGAAATAGGCTTTTTGATATTTTTACCATTCTTGATAATAGATATGGTTGTATCATCCATATTGATGTCTATGGGGATGATGATGTTGCCACCTGTTATGATCTCTCTTCCATTTAAAATCATATTTTTTGTGCTTGTGGATGGTTGGTATATGATATGTGCAGGATTAGTTAAAAGTTATGGTGGTTAATTTTCTTAACTTAAGGGTATTATTAAGTACTTGATGTGAGCTTTTGTGATAAAATACGGCCCTACCACTAACCCATTCAGTTATATGAATAGATATCAGGACTCATTATATAGATTTTTTACATATTTTCTTGTATAAACCAGGTCGAAATTTTACTAATTTGTGGATATGTATCAAAAATTTTCCGCATTATTGCCATGGGTGGTAATTACTATAGTTACGTTATTATGTTCGATTATATGGTTGCCTGCATATTTTACGTTTAATAGGAGGATTATGACGTATGCTGGCTGTACGTGCGTTGTGATAAATCTTGTGGTAATTGAGTTTTTATTTAGGTTAAAAAAGGATGTTGAGGGATTTGAAAATGTACCAGATGGGGCTTGCATAATTGCGTGTAAACATCAATCTGCTATAGACCCACTATATTTTCCATATTTCTTCCCCTTTATGTCTGTTATTTTGAAAAAAGAACTTTCTAAAGTACCATTTATGGGCAGTTTTTTTAAAAATGCTGGTATGATTTTCATAGATAGATCTAGCCAATTAAGATCTATAAAAGAAATTCTTAAAGGTGCAAAGCAAGTTTTTGATGAGGGGAGGAAATTAGTAATCTTTCCTGAGGGTACAAGGGTCAGATATGGCCAAAGAGAAACAATTAAAAATGGAATAACTGCAATAGCGAGAAAATTTCCGGAATTGAAGATTGTACCAGTTTCGCTGGATAGTGGTAAATATTGGCCAAAAGGCTCTGCTATAGTTCCAAATTCAACTATTAAAATAAGGTTTGGGTGTCCATTTAGCTATTCTGAATACAAGGAGCAGATTGCTTCAAAAATAGAAGATGAAATCAATATTCTATAGCCGTTTTATTCGGGATGGAATAGAACTCCTTGCATTACAGCTTATTAGCCTTATTTCCAACATGTTCATTTCACTTAATTTACTATATAATCTGTGCTAAAAATTTATGTGGAAATACACAGTTTATCATTTTGGCGCAACCTGAATGCTTTTAAGTTCTATAGGTTTAATGAGGTCTGTTTAATAAAGCCTATTTAATAAAGCCAACTAATATTGGCTAGAGGTTTTTATAACCATATAATCCATATTCTTTCATACAGATTTTATATGACCTGTTCTAGTTATATAATAGTTTTAATCTATCCTCTTCCCTTACCATGAGAAACCAATCCGCCTATTTTACCTTGTATAATAGGTTGTGCTTTAATATCAAGAGGACTCTGTCCTAGCGGTTTTCCTGAAATACCCACCAAATTTAAAAAGCCAAGTTGTGTTGATAGCCAGCTCCCCTTTAGAGATTTAGCAAGCCCCTCAAATAAACCAATTGTATCCATTCCGTTAAAAACACCTGTAGGAGCGCTAAGGAGAGTACCTATAAGATTTGGGCCTACTTCAAGACCTGTTTGGATAGGCTGGCTGAACATAAACTCTATAGGCACTGTTAACAAAGGTTGTATTTAATAGATGCTAAAGCTATAAAGGCAAGGAAAGAGAGATCGGATTTCTCAAATCGTAATGCTAAGCGTCGATTTTCTTTGAGTTTAGCGAA
>NZ_JARGYT010000054.1:0-8144 GCF_034470605.1 Candidatus Cyrtobacter comes | reverse complement strand
GAAACAACCTTTTATCCATCTAAATACCATATTTATCGCCTCCAATATAATATTGCATCTTTTCCATTATTTGGCAAAACCTTTGTTAACAGTGCCTAACTACAGGAGAATAAAATCTACTCCCTAGATCTAGCAGCTGCTGCATAGTTAGTGATGTATCTACGTACGGCTCATTCCCAGCTGGTATAGCTAGGTTATACGTCCCAGGAGTGGGCTTAAGTGGTTCATCTATACACCCAACAAGGTTTGATTGGTAATCAGACCGACCAGCTATAATTTGAGTAAAAAACCAAGATTCATAATACGCGCATATTTTTGTTTGCTTTGAATCGTTATTACCACCATGCTTCATCTCAACACCAGGCCTATATCTGCAAACTTCATAATTATGTAACCATGCAACATTTATATTAGCCTTGCATCCCGCCCCTAGATCTGAAGGACTAATTTGCGCATCATATGTAAGGCCCCAAGAAGTATAGTTTGGAGGTTCCCATGTCCATCCAACCGGGAAAGGCCCCCACCACTTCGAAACACTTGGAGAACCACAATTACCAGAACCATCAAGTGGAAACCTGGCCCAACAATATTGCTTTGTAATCTTATACTTAACGTCAAATGGATTAGTACCTATTCTCTCAAATTTAACCCTCTCAACCCAAAGTGGAAATTTATCATGGCATTGCCCAACCACACCTTCTTCATCAAGTGATGTATCTCTTTTCAAACCACTATTAGCAGGATATAGAACACTCTCCTCCCCCTTAAAATTTCCTCTCAGCCAATGCTTACAAAAAAGATCATGGGCATAAGCGTTACAAACACTTATCAAAATAAGTATACACAAAGATAATATTCCCCTCATCCTTCTAATACTTTAAGAACTTCATGCATATCATTCATATTAAATGATATAGAAACGCTTTCCCCAGCCTGTTTTAATAAAAATGTTCTCTCATTTTGGCTATTATGTCTAATAGTTAACAAGTCACTATTAGTAAGCATAAAATACTTTTGTAAATTTTTATCAGCAAATTTATCTGAGAGAAATATTTGCGTAGCAAAATTACTAAATGCAGCACTTAGTTTCTGATTTGGCCTAAGCTCCTGTGAGAAATCCGTTGAAAAAAGAATAATAGCATTCTTTTCTGATAAGGATTTAAGCCAAACTGGCAATTGCTCTGATATCAAACTAGAGGCCAGTACGCTTGCGCAGCGATTTAACGCTATTATTGCGGGGCTTCCGTCAAGATAATCAACAATTCTCAATAAAAGTAGATTTAAAAATAAGCTGATATGTGGCCCTAATACACATTTGGAAAAATCGATATTAATTATTTTATGCGCATTAATAACGCTTTCCAGATTATCCTCAAGCATATAACTAACAACATCTTTTTCTATTTGGTCTAAATTTTTCTTAATCACACTGTCCTCGGTTAGTGATACAATCTCCTTCAGCTTATGAAACGCAGCCTGCCCCTTAAGATCTGATATTGCACTTAACTCTTTATATATACTTTCAACATAATCCCTATCTCTAGAATATCCAGCAAATAGCAGCTTTAAAATTGAAAATCTTAGATCTTTTGTATTGTTTAAGTAATTTCGCTTATCAAAGATATCTATTTGCAATTCTTTCCCTTCTATATGCAGGGATTTGGCATCTAGCTTATTTAAAAATCTACCCGCCTTACCTTCTATATCTATATATATTACCTTTGGATTAAACCTAGTTGCCTGTGTTATTAAAAACCTTGTTAATATAGTCTTACCACTGTGTGATGGCCCTACAATCATTGTATGACCATTATCACCATTATGAAAATTAAAATAATAAGGAAAAAAGTTATCTTTTTTTCTAAAAATTGAAACAGGGTTACCCCACTTGCTACCATTATAAAAACCTGAATTTTTATTCGCTATAAAAGCAAATTCACCAATCACATCATTTGTAGAACCATTTAGCCTTGATATATATTGGGAATTCCCAGGTACCTGTGACCAAAAACATTTAGGCAAGTTAAAGTCCTCTCTAATAAAAGAAATACCTACTTTATTTAATTTTTTACACATTAATGATATATTCTCTTCCAGCCCCTTTTCATCTGCAGAGAATAACGCAATTGTTATTTGCCTTGTATTATAGTTATCTGTATCGGCATCTAAAATTTTCGATAACTTCATCTTTGAGGCAAGATCTTCACCTTTACATGCAGTAAATAGCCGCTTTATCCTATCTTGATTTTTTATTGCATTATTCTTATTTGCGAAAAAAATAGATTCGGTAATTAAGTAGTTATGTGAATGCTCCAAAATTAATGAAGAAGCAAGTTCTGGTAAATCATATACCCCCTTAATAGTTAAGATAGTAGCTATTGCGTACCTACGCTTAGGATTAAACTTATAAAGCTCTAGATAATTAAATCCGTGCTGTATTCCAAAGTTGTGTGCAAGGGGTAACGCAAGACTATACTCTCCTATTTCAATTTCTTTTTCAGATAATTGAATAAGGCTCGCAATAAATGATAAATTTTGCGAGAAAGTAGCCCCATTTTTCTCAAAAGTAGATAAGATCCTAGCATCAAACGCACTAACCTTCGTTAGTATCTTTTTTGTGATAGAAGATAATTCAGCTACATTTTCTTCCATCTTTTTCAAAGCTTTTTTCTTATATAAAGGAAAAAGTAGTGTATTTTTTATCTCATTGTAGTTTAAAAACTTATCTCTTTTGCCTATATAAACTATGGTCACATAAAGAAAATTAACCATTTGATTGTGCAGATTATTTTCTTTTGACCATATATCATCAAGTTTATGTGCAAATTGATGCTGAAAATTAGCTTTCCTTGTAATATCCCTACTTTGATTTAAGACATGTATATAAAATGCATATTTAGATAGGTTTATATTTTCTGTTAACGTATCTCTCACCACATTACGTAGATTGAATTTTCTAAAATTACTACCTAAAGCCTCTACACCTGTTATTTCTATTGTTTGGATTAAATCAGCATTCTCCGTAATCAAAGTATCCTTATCATAATGACACACCACGGGTACTAACCGCTCTACAGAACTATTAATAAAATCCACAGAAATAATTTTCAGAATCCCATCTTTAATAGAAAGGGTATATGTACATAAATTTTGATCAAGTATTTTATAAAAATTTTTTAATCTTAAAATATAACTAAATAATAATCTTGGATATACTATAGCAGCACAGCATAGCTTTGGTTATAGCTTCTTTTACTAAAAACCCCATATAATGGCGCTATAGATAAGGGCGCTATAAAATAATTTCAAAGCTAGCCCTTATAGTTCTTATTAGATATAAATTACTTGTATAGGAACTCTATATAACTGGATGGTCTACTAAACTGCTTATAAAACCCTTTAGACCGGTTCTTCGCTCTTTTTTTAATCTTTCTGCTTTTAATATTGAAACAAGCTTTGAAAGACTTTGATCCAAATATTTATTAATTATTATATAATCATATTCATGCCAATGCATTATTTCGCTATCTGCTTCTCTTAGTCTATAATCCACAAACAATGAATCACTATCTTCTATATGTCTTTTTATTAACCTGTTTGCCAACTCCTCTTTTGATGGTGGAAGTAAAAATACACTTGCAACATCTTCACGAGCAGTTGAGATTATTTGCCTATGCCCCTGCCAATCTATATCGAATAGGACATCTTCACCTAAAGCAAGTTTTTGCTCTACAAAATGCTTTGGTGTTCCATATAAATTCCCAAATACCTCTGCATATTCAAGAAACTCCCCATTCTCAACCATTTTTCTAAATTCGTTTCTTGTGATAAATATATACTCTCTACCATTTTTCTCCTCTGGTCTTTTTTCCCTTGTGGTTACAGAGATAGAAGTATGTATATGTTCATCCTCCTCTTTCAGCATCTTTGATAATGTGGTCTTTCCAGTTCCTGATGGGGCTGATAGTATGAACATCAACCCCCTTCTGCTTATTTTATTGCAATCAAACATATTATAGTGAGTTTATCTGGTTGCAGGCTTATACCAAGAGTGGAACTTTGTTTCAATAGCCGATGCTATTTCTTCTTCAAAAACCTCGCCATATAGCTTATTGAGCTGAACTATACCTGTTGGTGATGTTATGTTTATCTCTATAAGTTTTTCTCCAGCAATATCTATGCCAGCAAGAAAAATTTCATTATTTATCAAGAAATTAGAGATGATCTCGCATATTTCACGCTCTCTTTGCGTTAAATCTGTTTTAAAAACACTTGAGCCAAGCGCAATATTCGCTCTAAATTCCCCCTCTTGTGGAATACGTTTAAATTGCCCAATAGTACGGCCTTGCAACATGATTACTCTTTTATCACCAACTTCATCAATAAAATCCTGAGCTATTATATGCCCAAACTCCAATAACTTGGCCGCTATCTTAGCCTCACAATTATATTCATCAAAAGAAATTTTTTCAACATCTCGACCACCATGCTGGTATATAGGCTTTATAACAATTTTTTTATACTTTTTTAAAAAAGCTATCAACTCAGCTAAATCCGCTGATATTATAGTATCGGGCGTTAGATTTTTAAATAAAAGTGGCGATAGCTTTTCAGGAAAGGCCCTGATCGAAGCAGGAGAGTTTAATATTAATGTATTTTTTGATATGATATCTAATAGATAAGTCAGCGTTATATATTTCATATCAAAAGGAGGATCTTTTCTGATTAGTATAATATCGCAATCGGATAATTCCATTTTAAAGCTCCTGATATCAAGCTCCTTACCAATTAAGCAATCATTTATGTTAAACGTATAGCACTCAGCGATCAGAGCAGTTGAGAGTGTTATTTTTTCATAATCAATAAAAAAAAGCTCATTCCCATGTGCACTAAGTGCTTTCGCTATTCTTAATGTACTATCATTTTTTAAATTAAGCCCATGAATATTGTCCATGATCACACCAATCTTCATCTTCTAAACCGTTTTATAATAATCCAAATGTAGCCATACGTTATAACATAATATATCTAAAAAATCATGGGCCGCACAATGGAATATTGATAATGAATCAAAATACTGGTAGTAATCCTTGTTGTTAATTGTTGTTAAGAACGTGAATACAGCTCAGGCTACAAAAGTTCAGTTTGTGGATTTTTCTTTTATAGAGCTTTTCTTGAATGCTGGGCTGATAGTAAAATTAGTTATCATATTGCTTTTTCTTGGCTCTATAGTTAGCTGGGCTATAATAATAGATAAGTTAATATTATTCAAAAAATCTGCACAAATATCCTTAATTATAGAGACACTTCTAATGAAAAATTACCCGATAGAGAATATATATAGAGAAGTTTCTAGCGGAGGTAAAATAATTACAAAGCATCCGTTTGCCGCAATGCTTGCAGCCGCTACTGGCAATCTTAATGGTAAAGATATAAAATATACTTCCAAAGATGAGGTTTGGGGCAATATGAAAATTGCGGCAGGAAGGTCATTTGAAAATATAGGTGCCAATATCAATTTTCTTGCTACAATCGCAAATAACGCTCCGTTTATAGGGCTTTTTGGAACTGTTTGGGGTATAATGAATAGCTTTAAAGCTATAGCTAGTGTGAAATCTGTAGCACTTTCAGTTGTAGCACCCGGAATTGCTGAGGCTTTATTAGCAACCGCTATAGGGCTTGCGGTTGCCATACCTTCTTCAATATTTTATAATAAATTCACTTCTGATCTAAATTCTATGAGCGATAGAGCAGAAAGCTTTGCTTTAAAGGTAATCACATCCATCTCTAGTGAGGATTAATGTTCATTAACAGAAGAAAACACGGGGTCATTTCGTCTATAAATGTTACCCCATTTATAGATGTTTTACTTGTTCTTCTTATTATCTTTATGATAACAGCTGAGGAGATAACAACAGCTGAACATGTTACCTTACCAGATGTTAACTCTTCTTCAGTACTAGAGAAGAGTGACTGCGTGGTTTCCATTGCGGTATCTGAAAGCGGAGTTATTAGAATAGAAAATCATGCGGTATCCACAGAGGATTTTGCAGTAAAAATTTCCTCTATAATTAATAAAAACAAGCAATGTTCCGCTCTGATTTATGGTGATACAAAAGCAGAATATGGTAAAATTACGAAATTAATCTCACTATTAAAGCAGAATAATGTACAAACAGTTTCTCTTGTTACTCAAAAAGAAGACAGATAAATTAGAGATGCTTGATATTAGTTTTATAATATCATTTTTTGCTCATTTGTTTTTTTTATTTGCGATATTAGTTAAGTCATTTAGCCTGGAAAAAACTTTATATGATAATCCAAGCTCTAGTGTTATCATTCAAGTTGACGAGATAGAAGAGAATAGAAGTCGCGCAAATATTAGCGTAAAGAAGATTGAGCCCGCAAAAAATAGTAATGTAACCTCAGAAAAAATAGAGATAGAACAAAAATCAGCTGATAGTACATTACCTAAACCCACAATAACATTAACGCAATCATCGGTAGAAAATTTAAAAATTTCAACCCCAGAAAATAACCCACTTACATCAACGCAATCCGCCCCTAAACCAGATGATATAAAGCGCAAGATAGCTACTCAAAAAAACAAGGTAGAAAAGAAGACCGAGAAGAAGATAGAGAAAAAAAATAATAAAGATGCAGCACCAAAGAAACATGATGTAAAAAAGAACATTACAACCAATAAACCACCAATAAAAGGCTCTAAAGATATAAAAGAAAACAAGGTGACTTCTAATAAAAGAAATGAAAAAAATGATAAAGAATTAAAGCAAAAGCAAGTTAAAAACGTTTCTTTAAAAAAGAATAACCATGATAAACAAAGCATCATAGATGAAATACTTGCTGATAAAACCTCTCATGACGAAGCTTCCAATATGACTGGAGATGAAGTTGAGGCAATAAGATCTCAAATAAGAAGCATATGGAATCCTGTTATATTTGGTACCGTAGATAATATTATGTATGTTAAGGTTGTAATAAGACTTTCAGAAGATGGTTCTGTTATTGCAATAAGAAATATTCCTACACAATCTAATAATACTAGTTACAGCGCATTTTTAGATAGTGTTATAATGGCAATTGCAAACGCCTCCCCAATTTCAGGGCTCTCTCCAAAGAAATTTTCCCAATGGAAAGAGATAGAATTGACGTTCAGCTCTGAAGATATATAGCACAGCAACTGTTATATATAAGAAAAATATAAGCTAAATCAGTGCATATAGCCCTTTTTATCTTCTAAGAAGTTATGGTGAATATAGCTCAAGCAGTATAAAATGATTATATAAAAAGTAATTTTATTAAATTTAACTCAATAATAATTAAAGTATTTATAAGGTTAGTATTATTTTATGACGCTTTAGCTATAATACATTACTTGGTGCAATAAAGAAGTTTTGAAAAGCCTAATATAAAGAGCAAAATTAATTAATTCTATTCTTCAATCCAACCTTTCATGTTAACCCAGCTATTGGATTTCGGTCTAATGACTAGCCAACAAAAACAACATATAGATAAGATAGTATAGAATGGCGCAATAATTGCTCTATAGATCAGCTTCTTAATTCCTGTTTTATATGACGTTTTATACTGACTCAGCTATACATATAGCTCTTTATTTTGATAAAGCCAACTGAAATGGTTTTATTACAGTGATGTGATAGCGTGACAACGTGTGTTAAATGAATGTGCTATGAAGGTGTGTAAATTTTGCTCTAACAAAACCATGATCAAGAATGGTTATAGTCACGCAAAGGTATAGGTGCAAATAATGTGGCAGATTGAACAAAAAATAAAATATTCTCTCAAAGAGAAATACATGTCTGTATCGATGTACCTTAATAATGTTAGCTTTCGAGCTAGGATAATGAATATACCGTTTCAGATGATAATACACGGCTGGAGAAGCTGTGGAGAAGGAGGTCAAGAGCATTGGTAAATCACCAAGAGATATTCCTATCTTAGAGAGCTATATACATATATTCAAAAAAGACTGGCAAAATTGGCTTGATAGGCACTGTTAACAAAGGTTGTATTTAATAGATGCTAAAGCTATAAAGGCAAGGAAAGAGAGATCGGATTTCTCAAATCGTAATGCTAAGCGTCGATTTTCTTTGAGTTTAGCG
>NZ_JARGYT010000053.1:0-8368 GCF_034470605.1 Candidatus Cyrtobacter comes | reverse complement strand
GATTTACAGATTGAGCAGCTTCTCGCATCAAAATTTCAATAAATGGAATAATATGTATGAATTTAAATTCATGGGTTTCTAATTGCCATTAGAAAAAAATGTGCTAAGCAACACACTGCAAATTACTAGGAACTTTTAATACTGTATACATTTTTACAGCAATAACCAATGTTTTGCAATTCATGTAGATATAGCCGTTTTATTTGAGATGGTATAATACTTCTTGCATCACAGCTTATTAGCCTTGTTATGCTAATTTAGCTTAAAGAACTATAGTTGATATAGGTTTAGATTGAGATATGGCATCAAAAATTTTACCACTTATTATAAAAACGTCTTAAGCCTTTTTATCCATGCTAACCATTAGAGTGTTTTAGAACCCTAATGTTTTATTTGAGGTAGATAGAATAATATCGCCTATGCTAATTCAGCTTCAATCGCTATATAGGAAAATTCTAAAAATAAATTGCTATACTTCACAAGAATAACATGCTGTTTTGCTACTGAACACAGGACAGTACTTTGTTGTATTAGTTTGATTGTTGTGATCGAATAATGGTGCCCAGAACCGGGATCGAACCGATGACACAAGGATTTTCAGTCCTTTGCTCTACCTACTGAGCTACCTGGGCACTTGGAGGAGAAGCGACCTCTACGGGATTCGAACCCGTGTTGCCACCGTGAAAGGGTGGAGTCCTAACCACTAGACGAAGAGGCCCCTATATGAAAACGGAAATAAGTCCGAGTCGCCGTCAACTTATAGCAGACATAGGAATATAATCAAGGCTTATCTACCAATGTCTTGAAAAGAGATAAATAAATTTTATACCGTTTCCAATAGACTTGAAAATATAATCTTAGTCTGCTAGAAGTCACAACGGATGGATGACCGAGCGGTTGAAGGTACCGGTCTTGAAAACCGGCGTACGTTCATAGCGTACCGTGGGTTCGAATCCCACTCCATCCGCCAGATTTTTTACAGAGAACTTTTCTTACAGCCATTGCGAGCATAGCGAAGCAAGCCAGAAACCCCAGTATTCATGAGCTTTTCAGAGCTTCCGTCTAGCACCAGACGCGTACTTCACTTTCTCAAATTTTGCCGTTTTACCCCCAAAATCTCCATTTTTGACCTCTCCATCTCCGATACATGCGAACACTCAGGCCGAAGGTACGCATGTCCTCAAACCCTCTATTTACCTAGGTTTCAGAGTATTGATGTTTTTTGCTCATGCATTTTTTAGAGAACGAAAAACGGAGTAGTGATAGAGATTCGAAACGGAGAAAATGAGGTATATTAAGGGATGGAAAGCAGTTTTCACTATCCTTCTAAAAAGAAATATGTTATGCGCCTTGCATATGTGAAAAAATTTCAGTGATGATTAGATTATATGATAAAGAGATTCATCGTTCTTATTTGTTTATGCTTAATTGTATTACAGAATAGCTATGCTGATTCCGGACTGAGCATTTCTTATATCAAAGAGATATCTGAGGCGGTCAAAAATGCAAGACATGCTAGTCGTGTTTGACGTCGACAACGTTATTTCCGCTCCTAGCGATTTAATTGGAAGGCCAAAAGCGAGGGCAGTTAGGCGAGCGATTTTCAAATAGTATGAACAAAAATATGGGAAAGATTGTGTAGTTCATATCCATTCACTATATTACCTTAGAGCTAGCGAAGAATTTGTTGAAAAAGAAATTAAGGAGATTATTCTTGGATTTTATGCACGAAAAATCCCAAGCATAGCGCTTACAGTAATGAGTACAGGAAAATTTGGAAATATTGACGATCCTATGCATCTTAGAGTATCTAGATTAAAAGAAAAAGGTATTGTTTTTGCTTTTGAAAATTTAAACAAAAAAAAATGAAACTTTATTTAAATGTAGTAGAAGTAGCCATAGAGCACGATGAAAAGTTTTTGATTATCAAAAGGCCTGAAGGTAAGCATGCAGGAGGTTTGCTATCTTTCCCTGGAGGAAAGGTTGAAGAAATAGATGAACAAAATGAGTGGGATATTTTAAGGCTTGCTGCAAAGAGAGAAATCCTAGAAGAGGTGGGATTAGACTTAAAAGATGACCTAAAATATATCATCAGCAACTATTTTGTTGATAGTATTGGGACGCATGTGATTGATACAATATTCCACTGTAAAATTGAAAAGACCGATTTGACAATTAATGCTTCGGCCCGTGAGGTTCCTGAATATTATTGGCTAACAGACGAAGAAATAAATCATGCACACAATGCACCTGAATGGCTGAAAAAATCTGTACAATATATTAGGTGGGCTCCATGAGTACTATCCAAAAAGGAACATACCGTCATTACAAAGGTCATTTATATGAGGTAACAGGTACGGCTCGTCATTCTGAAACCCTTGAAGATATGGTGATTTATAAAGCGCTTTACGGTGATTTTGGGATATGGATGCGTCCTCTTAAAATGTTCCTGGAAGATATTGATGTTAACGGCAAAAACCAAAAAAGGTTTGAGTTTGTAGAAAATGAATCATCAAAGGAAATCCATACTGATGCCTTACAATCCGACTATAAACTTTTCGAAACAACTTCAGATGAAGTAGAAATCCTAGAAGACAAACTTGATAAATTCAATATAGAACAATTGTCTTTTGTAGGCGATATGAAGATTAAAAAGAATTATATTATCAAGAACAAAACTGGAGATATTATTGCAGGAATCAGGGGGTGTTTTTATTTAGAGGAATGTCTCTTTATAAGCATGTTTTTTATAGATGAAGATAAAAGAAAACAAGGGTTAGGTAGTATTTTGCTGCAAACTATCGAGGAACAAGCAAAATCGATGAACATCAGGCTAATCCATCTTGATACCTTTGATTTTCAAGCGAAAGGCTTTTACATCAAACATGGCTATGAGGTGTTTGGTGTTTTAGACGACTGCCCTAAAGGCCATAAGCGATACTATATGAAAAAGGTATTGTAAATGAATTTGGACATTGCATTTAAAATTATTGAATATGATACAGCAGAATACAAAAGTGCTGTCTCATTAAGAGAATGTATACTGCGCGCTCCATTTGGTTTGAGCTTTTCTGAAGAAGAACTATTAGCAGAAAAATCTCATATCCAAATTGTCGGATTAAATGGCACGGAAATTATTGCAACAGCTGTGCTGGTTCCAGAGGGACGGTATTGTAAAATGCAACGCGTTGTTGTCAAAGAAGATTTAGTGAATACAGGCATTGGATCAAAAATGATGGTCTTTTGTGAAGATCGCGCTAAAAAAAATGGTTTTAAAACCATTTATTGTCATGCGAGAGATTCAGCTGTGAATTTTTATCTAAAAAATGGATATGAGGCAGAAGGCAATTATTTTGATGAAGACACTATCCCTCATTTAAAGATGAGGAAGAAGTTATGAATAATACACTATATGAATTCTCTCCTGCTACAATCGAAGAAGCAGAAACGATAAAATCAATGCCTTGGCCAATTGTGTTATTGAGAAAATTTTCTCTGCTACCGGCATTGATGGGTCACAAGAATTATTAAATATCGCTAAACAGAAATGCCTGAAAATGCGCTTTCACTAAGGCTTTTAGCGGATCAACATTAGAGTTCTCTGATGCCGATTGCAAACCCTGTGGTGCTATATCATTTTCATCGTGTTTTTTAAGTTTAAGCTGCATAAAAACAGATAGCTTCGATAGTGCTGATCTGCTGTTGCCTTATCTTGCGTTTCTAATAGCAGACTTTATAAGCCATTTTGGTTACACATCGATTCCTTCGGTGCTGAAGGATCAGCGTGTGGATTATCTTTTGTTGTTCAATGGGGGAATAAAATCATAGAGCAAAAACGACAAAGGGGCTCAAATTGCAGAGCTGACTGAGATTATAGATTCAGCATTAGCTTTGTGGGATCAGGCTTGTACGACGAGATGGAATAAGGCGCCAATATGGATTCATGGAGACTTTGCGATTAGCATATATACTCATGGATAAACTATCAGCAGTCATTGACTTTGGCGGTGCTGCAGTTGGAGATTCTGCCTGCGATTTTGTAATTGTCTGGACGTATTTATCTGGCAAAGTTCGTGAGATTTTTATTTCTGAAATGGATTCTGATACATGGCTTCGTGCCAGTGCATTGTGGGAAACAACATTTGAACTGTTTCAGGTAGCGGATAGGAATAGTGCTGATGCTTTGTTACAGAAACGAATTATTGATGAGGTAAAATGGTTAAAATTACAACTGTGTATGACGATAATAGTGCTCGATCTGAACTGAAGGATGATTGGGGATTTTCTTATGTTATTGAGCATCCAAATGGAAATATTCGATACTGGTGCTAAATCTGTAATATTAGAAAATAACCTAAAAAAATTACATATCGATCCTGCATTAATGAACTATTTCTCACAAGCATTGGGATCATAAAGGCGGAGCTTTATGGCTTTTGGAGAAAAATCCAAATATAATTGTTTATATGCCAAAAACTTGGAATGATAATTTCGAAAAAAGCTTGCCTATAAATAGTGAAGGCATACATAGCGTTAAAGGTCATTGTCCTATCAACGACACTTTTCATTTAATTTTATCTAAGAATTTACGGATCAATGAACTGGCTCTGGGAATCAAAACATCAAAAGGCATTGTTGCCATAACTGGATTTAGTCATACAGTGATACTTAAGATTACTAAAATCATGCGTTTTGTTATGCAAGAGAAAATATATGCGTTGTTTGGAGGATTTCATCTACTACGCTCTTTAAAATCAAAAATTAAAAATGCTGTCATAGGTTTAAAAAATGAAAATATATATTTTATAGCTCCATGCTATTATACTATGGATATCGCTTTATCAATATTCAAAGAAGAGTTGGATCATTGTTTTTTAGAAAATGGTGTTGGGTCTCAATATTTATTTGAGGTATGAGTTATGAATGCAGGAAATAAAACTCGCCTCTCTTTAATCATCTGGACCCTAGGCCTGATCACGATTGGTGGGGTCATAGGCTCTCTAACAAAACCAGAGATTAGCACTTGGTATAGCACATTAAATCGCTCCACCCTGACACCGCCAAATTATGTATTTCCAATAGCGTGGACTATTTTATACGGCATTATTGGAGCTTGCGGTTGGCTCATTTGGCGAGAGTCATTATTTACCAAGATAAGTGTTATCAAAAAATTATATGTAACCCAGCTCATCTTAAACTGGAGCTGGACGCCATTGTTCTTCCATTATCACTTAACTGGACTTTCCTTTATAGTGTTGGGCGCTATGGATATTTTGGTAGTCACTCTCATTTGGATAGCTAAAATGAGAGCTGTATCGCTGCTGATGATTCCATATTTATTATGGATTCTATTTGCAAGCTACTTAAATTTTTACATATGGTGGTGTAACTGAATGAAGATTAGCAATGGTGGTCAAGCATAAAAAACATAAACGTCGTATTTTTACCCATGTAGACGGTTATAACTGAAATACTGGATATTATGAGCTACAAAAAACGAGTCATTGACTTCATAGGCAAGCATCTTGATGAAGAGCTTGAGCCGGATGATCTTTGTCGCTTATTTTTCAAAATATCATTTTCATCGGTTGTTTACACTGGACTACCTCTCATGAGCTATATCAAGTGGCTACTCAAGTTGCTGCGGCTTAAACGAGCTACTCATCAACTGATTATCCATAAAGATTAAGAAAATCACCCACTTGACATCCAGGCAATGAGTCGCTATAATACAATGGTGATACGCAACCTCTATTTTTGAGAGGCTGTAGTGTCTCGTTTGTACTATCAACTCTTAGGAGTACGTTACGCAGTTACTAGGTTTTAGCAATGTTTGTCTCAAGCGAAAATATGATCAGAACAGCTTTAAGCACCTTTGCACATGCTTTTGTTGAAGCTGTAAGCTTTTTCATAACCTCTTCCGCTCTTTCTGCTGTTATATCATACTCTTACTATTCTCCGATTTCTTATTACCGATATTAAACATAAGTCTTAATATTCGTTCCTTGCTTCATCTGGAAGCGCCTATCAATATATATATATATCGGAGAAAAATCATGTCATTTACATTATTCAATCACCCTATGGTGACCCATGAACAGTGGGAAAATTTTACTCAAACGGATCATAATACCTGGAAAATATTATTTGAAAGGCAGTCATCGTTATTAAAACAAAGGGCTGCTGAAGATATAATCCAAGGTTTAGAAAAATTAGAAATTTGCAATGATCAAATTCCAAAATTTTCTACCCTAAATCACATATTAAAGAAAGAAACAAATTTTTCTATAGTGCCGGTTAAAGGGTTTATTCCTGAAGATTTATTTTTTAAATTTTTATCAATACGTAAATTTCCGTCTACTTGCTTCATTCGCAAACCAAGTCAGCTTGATTACCTAGAGGAGCCTGATATATTTCATGATGTTTTCGGGCATATACCATTGTTAGTGAACCCTATATTTTCAGACTTTATGGAACTGTTTGGGCGCAAAGGGCTTGAAGCAATTGAGGCAGGAATGCTGAAGTTTGCTGCAACTTTATACTGGTTTACTGTTGAATTTGGTCTTGTACAATCTGCAAATGGGTTAAGGATTTATGGAGCTGGTATCACTTCTTCAAAAGGTGAATCGATCTACTGCTTAGATTCTGAAGTACCAACTCGTATTAAATTTAATTCATTAAGGGCTATGAAGACTCAATACCACATTGATTCTTTCCAAAAGACATACTTTGTTATAGAAAGTTTTCAACAACTCTTTGATGTATTATAAAATCTCAGCTGGGAAGAGGTTAGAAAAACTTGTATGTTATTTCCAGAAATTGCACAAGGTATTGTGCTTAATGATCAAGAACAAATATAGAATTATTATGACTAAAACATGCGAATTAAGTAAAAAAAAATGCATTCTATGCCATGGAGGTATTTTGCCACTTGAGAAAAATGAGATTTTTAGGTTCTTAAGCGAATTACAGAGTGAATGGCTAGTAAATGAATTGGGGCATATTTATAAAAGTTATAAATTCCCCAATTTTATTGATGCAATGAATTTTGCTAATAAAATAGCGGAAATTGCCGAACAAGAAGATCATCATCCTGATTTAGCCATATCTTATGGGCAATGTATTGTTGAAATATGGACTCATAAGATTAATGGGTTAACTGAAAGTGATTTCATATTGGCAGCAAAAATTGATGGTATACATAATGAATAGTAATAGCGAAAAAATTTATACAAGTCTTTGTATATTATTTGTATCACTAATAATGCTCGGAAATCTGATATATCAGAAATTCGTCAGCTTACAGCTTCCTTTTTATAAATTTGAGCTATCAGTTGGTGCGGTGTTATATCCTTTAACTTTTCTTATTACTGATTTAATTACAGAGTTTTATGGAAAAGAAAGGGCGCAATTTTGCATTAGATTCGCAATGGTTATCAATATATTGGTTGCTATAATAATAGCTTTTATGGATTATTTGCCAGCAACAGAATGGTCAAAAATAAATGATGAAACATTTCATAATGTATTTGGCTATTACGGGGTAGCATTTGCTGGGTCTATAATAGCTTGCTATACTTCTCAAGCTATAGACGTGCGGCTATATTTATTGATACACAGTTTGACTAAAGGCAAATATTTATGGTTAAGAAATAATGGTAGTACATCTATTTCATTATTGATTGATACTACTGTTGTAATTGGGTTTATGACGATATTTGGAATTTTTCCTGTTGAGCAGATGTGGACACTGATAGTAAATAGCTATAGTTGGAAATTATTTTTCACTATTTGTAGCACACCTTTGTTTTACATAAGCGTTTCATTTATAAAATATTTCTCCAATTTTAATAAAGTTAGAGCCAGTAACTCAAGACAGTTTACTACGCCTATTTAACATAACTTGCATTTGCAGAAGAGTTTGAGATTCTGGCGTGTTATCCCAGCATCTTCTGTTTTGATCGCCATATAAGCTAGGGACGAATAACAAGCTAAGGTATTGTGCGTGAGTTCTAATCCTAATTTATTTGGAAATTGGTGCGCATTTTAACATGAACTCTGCGGGCTAAAAAAGTACAGCTATAAAAAATCCTATACCTACCTGGTAGCAGAAAAGCGAGATAAATACAAAGCAGAAGATCTGAATTTCTTTTATATATTGTGATGAGGGTGGCATTACCATTTGCAAAGATAGAGGCTGTGAAAAAAGTAGAAAAGTTTGTGGGTAAAAAGAGTAATATTATGAACAAACTATTGGCATTACCTAATGATTATAGATAGGAATTGAGATTAATAAAATTTTTCCAAAATAGTAGTGTTAAACTAGCAACAATCATCTTAACAGATTTGCTGTATTTTTTAGTTTTAC
>NZ_JARGYT010000052.1:0-8414 GCF_034470605.1 Candidatus Cyrtobacter comes | reverse complement strand
AGGGCAAAGATATGCAAAAGCTCATAGCAAATGCGGGCCATACCTTGCTTTATCTACCTCCATATTCTCCAAACCTCAATCCTATAGAGAAAAAATGGGCTCAAGCTAAACAAATACGACGCGCAAATCAATGCTCTATTGACGAACTATTTAACACATATATGACATGACATTTTATGACGGATTAGATATACAAGTTCTTTTTCTTAGATTTTTCAGAGTTTCACCAAGATGTGCTAGATGGATTTATTAAATAGTCAAAAAAATTGAAGGAGAGCGAGAAGCAAGTAATTCTCAAGGGAATAAGTAGCAAATAATTAAGCTCTTTCTTTTATTTCTGATTTCTAGGATTTATAATATATGAAGTGTATAAAGGTTAGCAGGAGTGGTTTTGATATAGGGCTTGATGCGCTTGCTATAATCTTTTCATGTACAACTGCTGTGCTGCAGTTTTTGCACATGAAGGTAAGCTTCTTGTAGGTAAGAATCATGATGGAAATTTACAGAATACTCAAGCAGTAATAAGCGCTGTAATACAAGAGCTAAGAGGTATGAAAAGTAGGGAAGAAAAAGAGGCAGAAATACTTAAGATTTATTTATCGTTTAAATTAGATAAAAAGAATAATAGGAAACCTTTAGATACTACCAATTCACAACTTTTAGAATCTATATCTAGGCTATAGAGGATAGACTCAAACAAGATGATGGATTTATTGAAGAATCCATAAAGTTTTTCGAAGCAGAAATACTATATATAGAAAAAAAGAGCCATAAGTTTTGGTGTGGCAGAAACTTATGCAAGCCATCTAAAATTAGCCAATAATGCGCTTAATAGTTTAAGGGATTCAAATGTATCTATAGAGGAAAAAAAGCAAGCAGCGCAGGCTTATTTAGATTATGAAAAGAAAATTTGGAATCAATTAGTGGAGTTACGTTCTAAATATAATTTTTTAGAAGAAGTAAAAAAATTTATACACAACCTTGTTAATGAGGTGGAAAATAACAAGGCTTTAGCTTCTTATATACAGGAAGATCCTCTCTTATTACATCCTAAAAGTAATATGCATGCAGAGAATTTTAGATGAGGTAATATATAAAAGGGGTGATAAAGATCTAAGTGGGTATATGGGTATAAGTAAGCTATCATGTTTAAAATGTTATACCGTAGAATTTTTACCACCTACAGCCTATATAAATATAGCTGGCACGAAAACTTATCATACTCTATGGGTACAGCCCAACTTTATTGGAATTAAAGAAGATGATTTTATCATCGCTATTGAACAACAGAGAAATAAAATTATAGCCATAACAGATAGAGTTATAGTATATGATATGCCTCCTTTTGAGGATGCGGCAAAAGAAAAAGATGCAAGTAGTAATATGCAAGATAAACCAGTAGTATGGAGTTCGATGGTCAAAAGTGGTACGCCACTTAGTAAGGATTGGTGGCAGAAAAATTAATGAGCTATAATCGGCATATAGCTAAATCGCCATAAAAGAGTGATATAGCTAACTTTGAAAATACTTTAGTTATCATTGAGTTAAGTATAGCAAAATTACTGTTTATGTAATCATTTTATATCGCTTTAGCTATGCTAATTCAACTCAAATAACTATATCAAAGATGTGGAAGATCAAATGCTAGCCATGAAACAACGGCCTGCAGCAGAGCATCCACTAATTAACATATCAAAAAGCATGGCTATAAATGGTTACTGCAGGAATTACATATCAATACACTTACATCATCTTGGATGAGCAGATAATAAGTGGTTGTTTCCCCAATTCATTCTTTACTAATTTTTTTAAAGATGAGATTATAGAGCGCTCTACACTTTTTACCTTATTCTTCAAAGAGGAACCGGCTTCCAAAATTATTTGATTGACCCTGTTCTTAACCATCTTTAATACATCTTTATTGACTTCTTCATCAAAAAGGCCTGGGGCATCTATAGTGTAAACTGCACTTCCCTTGATTATAAAAAGAGAAACAAATATTACACCGGAGAACATCATCTTTTTTCTTTCTTTTATCACGGCACTGTTTTCACCCAGTATTGAGTTACCATCAATTAATGAATACCCGGACTGAACACGCCCTAATTTATATGGTTCCTCATTTAATAATACCACATCACCATTTTTTACTTTAAACGAATACTCGCATCCCAATTTTTCTGCAATATTGGCATGCTCTGCAATGTGAATAGCTTCTCCATGTACAGGTATTGCTATCTTAGGTTTTATCATACCATACATTTCTTTAACCTCTCTTTTAGAGGGGTGGCCGGATAGATGAACAAAATTATTTTTTTCAGTAATAACCTTAACCCCTTTATCACAAAATTTGTTAAAGAGTGCAAAGATCCTTTTTTCATTACCAGGTATAATCTTAGAAGAGAAGATGGCCGTATCACCAGAGGTGAGTGATATATTCTTAAATTCATCATTTGCCAATTTATTTGTTGCTGCTAATGGCTCACCCTGGCACCCCGTGCATACTATAAGCAGATTCTGCTTTTGAAAATCGCCGGCTTCTTCTATATCAAGAAACTTGGAACTTTCATCTAAAAACCCCACCTCTTTTGCTGCATTGTACATACGCCATAACGCCCTACCAATTAATACAACTTGTCTATTTGCTTTTTTAGCTGCCTCATATATTGAAATTAATCTTGCGATATTAGATGCAAAAGTTGTGACAGCAATCAATCCTTCATTTATAGATGATATTATATTTATTAACGAATCTCTAAGTAAACTTTCTGACCTTACCTCATCTTCTTCAAAAATATTTGTTGAATCACAGACCATGGCTAAAACTCCATCTTTTCCGATAGAAATCAGCCTATCATAATTGGATGCGCTTCCAAAAGCAGGCATTTCATCAAATTTCCAATCACCGGTATGGAATATGTTTCCAGCTCTTGTTTTTATCAATACGCCATTATTTTCAGGTACAGAATGCGTTATATGTACCATCTCAATTTCAAATTCTTCACCTATCATAAATGAAGAATTTTTCTCAACTTCGTTTATAGAGATTTCTTTATCCATACCATGTTCGCGAAGCTTGGCGCGCAATACGGCGGCTGTAAATTTTGTTGTATATACAGGAGCACAGAGCTCATCAAGGATATAAGGACACCCACCTATATGGTCTTCATGAGCATGAGTTAGAACCACGCCATCTATATTTTCTCTATATTCCCTTAAAAATGATATATCAGGGATAATGATATCAATTCCTGGAAAGCGTTCATCTGCAAAGCCTATACCTATATCCACTATAAGTATTCTTTCATTACATATATATACATTTAGGTTCATGCCTATTTCACCAGCCCCACCTAGAGGTATAAATAAAACGGCATTTTTATATTTTTTTAAATTCATAATTAATAAATTAATCCCTTTTTAAAACCACATGTCCAAGTGCAGAAAAATTCTCAAGAACCTTGCCAGCACCAATAGCAACGCAACTTAATGGGTCTTTGGATATATACGCATTAATTCCAGTTGCTTCCTGCAATACTTTATCTATTCCATGTATCAAAGCACCTCCGCCAGTAAGAACTATTCCCCTTTCCACTATATCAGATGATAGCTCAGGTGGCGCTGTTTCCAATAAATCTTTCACTGTATGAACGATCTGGCTTATAGCCTCACTTATACTTTCTGCTATGTTATTCGATGTCAAAACTATCTCTTTTGGCACTCCATTTACAAGATCCCTACCCCTTACTGTCAGACTCTTTGGCTCTTCAACAGGTGAAAATGCGGCACCAATCTCTTTTTTTATGTGCTCAGCTGTTGATTCCCCAATAAGTAGGTTATGGTACCTTCTTGTATAAGATATGATGGCTTCATCCATGATATCACCACCAACTCTAACTGATTTTGCTATAACAATCCCACCGAGCGATATTATCCCAACTTCTGTGGTGCCACCGCCTATATCAACAATCATAGAGCCGTATGGTTCCGTAATCGGTAGCCCCGCCCCAACAGCGGCCGCCATAGGTTCCTCAATAAGATAAACCTCTCTTGCTCCTGCGCTTTCAACAGAATCAAATATTGCCCTTTTCTCAACTGCCGTAGCTCCATATGGAACACAAACTATAATAGTAGGTCTTGCAAAAAAACTCCTTCTTTGATGAACAGATGATATAAAATGCTTTATCATTTCTTCTGCAGCCTTGAAATCTGCGATAACTCCATCTTTGAGTGGCCTGATTGCACTAATTTCTGATGGAGTTCTACCTAACATCATCTTTGCTTCATGACCAAACGCATAAGGAATCATGCTACCTTTATGATTTAATAATGCTATAACAGACGGTTCTTTCAGCACTATACCCTTGCCAGGAACATATACAAGCGTATTCGCTGTACCAAGGTCTATTGCCATGTTAGAAGAAAAGAAGCCAAATATAGATGAGAACATTAATCGGTCTACTAATAGAATCTGCAAGTTTCAAGAGTTGTAATCTAAAATCAGAGATCTTGCAAATAAGATAGTTAAAATACTTAGAATATGGTTTTAAATATTATTTTAAACTAGTTGCTATATAAATTAAGTTTCCCTTTTATAAAGGAGACGTACGAGGTCTACTAAAAAATCCCTGTAATCCGACTTACCAAATGTTGTTACAGCATCTATAGCAATATCTAGATATTTTTCAATATCCTTAGATATTTGCTTTTGAATCTCATATTTTATGAATAAATTGCGTAGCCACTCAAAAAATGAGCTATCGCTATTTTTTTCACCAATATTCTCAGTTATAAGCTTAGCCTCTCTTTTATCTGCGCAATGTATCAACCTAATTAAAGGAAGCGTAAGCTTCCCTTCGGAAAAATCAGCTCCTTGTTTTTTTCCAGTATCATAACCAAGATAATCTAGAAGATCATCTGTTACTTGATATATTATACCAAAGCATTCTCCATACAGTGCCAATGAATTAGATAACATACTACTATCTTTAAGTAGAGATGGGGCATGGCAGGCCGCAGAAAATAAAGAGGCTGTTTTGCCATTTATTACGTTAAAATATGCCTCCTCGTTTATAACACCTTTATTATTATATTCAATTTGATCAATCTCAGACTTAGATAGTTTCTCAGATGTATCAGAAAGTAGTTTAAGGATATTCAGATTACCGGTTTTTACCATTAGCTTAAATGCATTGCTAAATATATAATCTCCTAAGAGGATACTAATTTTATTACCCCATAGACTATTGACGGTCCTTATACCCCTTCGTTCTGAGGCGGAATCTATAACATCATCGTGTAAAAGAGTTGCAATATGTATTAATTCTACAGCTGCGGCAAGAAGAATTGATTCATGCACATAATGATCAAACAAAATTCTTGAGCATGCTATACTTAGCATTGGTCTTATCCCTTTTCCACAAGCCTTACTTATATGAACAGCTACTTCATTTAATAGCGAATCACCAGCATCAGGGACTATAGAATATAAAAGTTCTCTAGCCTCTAACAGATCAGATACTACTTCACCTGGAGGGTTAAGTACCAATTTCTCAAAACTACCCAACAACAGAAAACTCTTCAAATAACTCAGTGGGTAATAGTAGCATACTATACAGGATTGCAAAACAAATTAGTTTATAAAAACAGCAGATACGCGAAAGAGCTAAAGGCTTACAAAGTTATGTTAAGTACAAAAAGAGGCAAACATTTCTTAGGGAATATCTTAAGCTTTGCCACTTAAGCTATATAATTTTATAAATCCCATAATTAATATTGAAAAAATATGCCATTGTTTATATTAAAAGCCTCTAAGCTACTTTCTTATATTGAAAGTCTTTTTTATAGCTAATTTTCAAAATGCTTGAATGTATATGTTTCTTTAATGAGTATGTTACATAATCTTTTTAGCAAAAATTCATATACTTTAGCAAATCTGCGATATAGCGCGATTACAGCTCTATCATATTGATATCTATTCAAAAACACTAACTGATAATTAATAATCAACAAGCACATTTAAAATTAGATAAGCAGCATAATTAGCTTATGCTGTTATAGTATCACATAAATTAAATGTCGCTTTACCACCATCAATAAAGTATCCTATTATAGTATCTGAAGAGAAGGCTGAGGCGGTACCGGCTGAGCATGTTAAAAATGTGGTAATGGTAACCTTACCTACAAAAGCCAAAAATGCGATAAATATTATGATAATACTTATTATGATTCTTACTGGGCCAGAAGTAAGATACTTTTTAGCATAGCATAGAGTTTTACTTACACCATCATTCTTTAGATCCATATCTGCTGCAAAAGCTGGGTGTGATATGAAGAACATTATTACAATAGTCGAAATGAAAAATGTCATCAATTGTATGTAATCATCAACTGAGATTCGATTCGAAGGCATATCTGAAAATAAAAAACACAAGCAAGTCATAGATTAGCATGTGTAAAATTGTTTTTTCAACCAAAAGTTGTTTGTGACTAAGAGTTGTCTTTAGCCAAAATTTTGAAATAGTTAAGGATATATGAAAATTTTGACCAACTAACTAGCTTATATACCTAGATAATTTAGATTGCATAATAATATTTTATTATGTAGATACGTATCCGCTAATTAATTTAAGTTTAATGAGCAATATTTCTATCATATAAAGTTTTGAGCTATGTCTCTTATGCCACTATGAGTGAATATTTAGATAATAAATCCTTCTTTAAGTACCTTTTATGGTCAATCATCGCTCTTCTTTTTATTTTAAACGTCGGCCCTGAATTATACGATGCTGTGAAGCCGCAACCTTTTAGGTTTGAGGCATTTAAGACAGAAAAGGAAATTTTGGAGTTTTTGAAGGGGCGTTATATAGGGAAAAATATAAATGAGGTGATGCCTGAACTTGAGAAAGTTGGGGTCTTGGATATGCACAGGTCAAGCGAACCTACTGGTCATGGACGCAGCGACTTATCTGCCTACGAGAGAAGTATACCAAACTACAAGGACTATGAGGATATATATGAGGGCAGCTGCTATATGTATTATATGCACAACTGGTTTCGTGGAAATCCTCTTACTTCATACACTATTGAATTATTTTTTGATGCACAAGATAGAATTTTTGCAGTTGCTGTTTTGGAAAATGCAAAGAATTTTTATTGTAGATATTTTGTATGATTATGGAATTTCTATAAGTTTGTTTAGGTAAATTTTTATGAATAATACAACAGAAAAACAATTTGATGTCTATATTTATACAAGAGGCTTGGCACCTTTTAAACAAAACCCTAATATTCCTCAGCATGCTTTTATACTTATTAAAGATCGGGATGAGGGAGAGCCAATTTGCATGTGGGCCTGCTGCTAAAAATAAAGATGGCTCTGAGGCTAATTTTAAGGAACTTACTCAAGACATAGAGGTTACAATAGAGCCTTATAAAAAAGGTCATGTTGATTATGTTAATGAAAATTATGAAAAAATTTTTCCACATGCTTATGCAGGAAAGATGTCAGAATCTCAGTTATCTGAGCGCATGAAAGATGTGAGAAGTTTTAAATCATGGATGGATATAGTTAAATATGACTATAAAGTAGCATTTCCAGGCGCATCACTGCTTGGCGCAAAATAGTAACACCATAGCCAAACATATTATAGAAAAAGAGCTGGGATTCAATTTTATAATCCCTACACATCAAATCACCGTTGATAAAATGAAGCTCAATGGGGACCCGATGAGTATGAATAGTGAATATATTAAAACAGAAAATTACCTTCGGTTTCCCTGTAAATCTGCCAGGCCTTGATGAGGAATTTAGGCACACTTGGATAGATAAGTTAATGAAAGGTGATGTAAGTTTACCTTGGATGCAAGAAAATAATAAGCATGGTCAATTTGATGAAGTTTTCCAAGACTTAAAAAATAAGAAGCCATTTCATTCAGACAATCACTTCAAGCAATACACGGCATTTAAAAGCTGTGATCAAGAAGATTTTGGGTTTAGCTATTCATCCTATGTACATCGTTTTGAGTATGACGTAGCTACTTGTCTTAAATCTGATTCCTGCGCGAAATCTATAAGTGATATTGCGCGTGACACCGCAATGTCACTGGGTGCTAATATGTTAGATCAGCTCAAGATAAAGGGAGAATTAGAACGTCATGCAAAATTAATGTACATACCGCAAATAGATCTGGGCAAGCAGGATGGGGGATTCTCACATACACTAAGGGGGGAGTTAAGATATATGTATACAATACAAAAAGGTGATGGGATCTTAGCCGGAAATATGGTGTTTCTGTAGGCACTGTTAACAAAGGTTGTATTTAATAGATGCTAAAGCTATAAAGGCAAGGAAAGAGAGATCGGATTTCTCAAATCGTAATGCTAAGCGTCGATTTTCTTTGAGTTTAGCGAA
>NZ_JARGYT010000051.1:0-8537 GCF_034470605.1 Candidatus Cyrtobacter comes | reverse complement strand
TTCGCTAAACTCAAAGAAAATCGACGCTTAGCATTACGATTTGAGAAATCCGATCTCTCTTTCCTTGCCTTTATAGCTTTAGCATCTATTAAATACAACCTTTGTTAACAGTGCCTAGGTCAGTTAAAGGAGTTATTACCAAGCAAAAGTCCTAAATCACCAGATTCAACAGTGAGCAAAAGTTTTGAACCACCTGCATCAGATCAAGCAATGGGCCAACAAAATCAGCTCAATGAACTATGTAACCAAATATTAGAGAAAATAATAAAAATGCTACGGGCTGTTAAGACATACTCAGAGAACAAAGCACCTGACAGATGGTCTGGCGGGAGATCATAATACTAAACGTCTATAAAATGCAATGTATGACCTATATAGTCAACTGCTAAAGGGATAATATATTAACATAAATATGGCAGTTATTTTAAAATTCTGGACCTAAGCAACGCTTTATTGACAAAATATTAAACATCAATGCTCGATAAAAACTCGAGTAATACTAACTTAATACATATTTGTCCTTTATCTACTTAGCTATATGTATAAAGCTAGCCATGTTCAGCAATATCAAAATATGCAATATAAAACATATAGACACTGTATAAGTTGACACGTATTATAGCACTTGTTATAGAATGCGTTAATAGTTGGATTTATTTTGTTATCTTATTGTGTCTGATAAAAAGAAAAGACTCGTAAAGCTTATTAGTACTGGTGGTACTGGCTTTTTCTGGGTGAAAAAAAAGGGAAAGAGTAATGTGGCTTCTGCCCCAAAAGGTTCTGGTGATGGCAAGCTTTCATTCATGAAGTATGACCCTATACTTCGCAAGAGGGTTATTTTTAAAGAAGCTAAAATCTGAGCTTCTTTCTTTTAAGAAATTGCAGGCATCATCATATGTATTAGGGATGCTTTTTGGCTTTCTGCTGCCTCTGTGGCGGAATTGGTAGACGCGACAGACTCAAAATCTGTTGTCCACTGGATGTGCCGGTTCGAGTCCGGCTAGAGGCACTTTCGTTAGCATGCATAGATAGATATGGATGGATTAAGATCTTTTGTACTACGCTCTAGAATTCGCTCAGAAAAAAAAAGAGAGTTAGTTAAAGAATATAGTTTTATAAAAAACGACATATCATTTTTTAGCTCATTGACTGAATACCCTAAAGTTAACTTGGAAATAGGTTTCGGTGATGGGGGGCATATTTTTCAGAGAGCAAGACTTGAAGAAAAGAGTATATTTCTAGGTTGCGAGGTCTATCCTAACGGGATATCACAACTAGTTTATAAGATAAAAACTGAAAAAATCCCAAATATCCTCATTCATAATAATGACGCAAGAGAATTACTCGAAAATGCGCCAAATGATTTTTTTTCTGATATCTATATCCTATTCCCAGACCCATGGCATAAGAAAAAACATCATAAAAGAAGACTGATAAATACAAAATTTATCAGTCTTCTTTTTCTTAAGATGAAGCCAAGCTCTAGGCTATTGATTGCAACGGATTGCGTTGATTATTATAATAATATTGTTGATACCGGGTTTGATTTTCAGAAAAAACAACCTGAGGATTGGATATCAACAAAATACGAGAAAAAAGCATTAAAAAATTCTAATGATGTATTTTACCTAACTCTTTATAAGTAGCCGATATTTAAACTACCTATCTACTCATTTGTAAATACATAGAACTCAGCGCCTTGCTAAGCTACTAAAGTAATACGGCATTGGATCCTATCTCCGACATTTATAATCTACTTAATTTATCACGCACTTTTCACCTTAAGTATCTTGATTGCTTCTGGATTTATAACTTTCCCACCAACCCTTTTCATTGAGTAAAATCTAGTATTCGGCTTACTAGTATATGGATCTCTTAAAAGATCTACGCCAACCCTATCTACAATTTGATATGCTGATTTAAAATCACCAAAAATAATTAATGTCTCATTCGTTGGCACTTCGCCACACTCTATAATTTCCCTTCCAAATATAGTATCTATATTTTTATTATTGTTTACCCTCCATATATAATCCCATTCTTTTTGTGAATTTCTTAAATTAGAGATTAGTTTCAAAGCCGACCTATTCATTAAAAATTTTGCATTCTTTGAATAAGAATCATTAAGCTTAAAGAATATATTACTTAAAGATTCGCTGGTCATTGCTTTTTCCTCTATTATATCAATTTTAGAATTTTTAGCTAATATACCTTCTGGCTCCCCTTCACCACTACCATTTATAAATGCTTGATTTTCCGCCTTAAAAAAAGATCTTATTAATTCATCAGATATCCAATCTTCTATATTGATTTCTTTATCATCTAATAATTTCTGCGTTACTTCAATTTGCCCATATAATTCATGCAGTGGTATAGAAATTTTTGATGCGCTTGTTTTATTATCTTTTGAATTTAAGATTTTATCTGCATCTTTTGACCAACCAGCGAAATTTCCACTACCCTCTATCAGCTCAAGAGAATCTCCAGAAATTTCTGTAACATTGGAGATTTGCCTCATTATTGAATGACACTCAAGATAATTCTTGATTCTTGAAAACATTCTTCTAGTAACCTGATATCCAAAATCAGACTTATCAATATTATTCTCAGAACCTTTTTTTAAATAATCAGAAAACCCCTCTTTATATGAAGAATCTTCAAACTCTAAATGCCCAGATGATGGGCGTGATATAGCGGATTTGATGCTATCAATCTCTGCATTTTGTTTTTTTATCATACTCACATTATTATTAAATACACTTTTAACCTCTTGCCACGAGCTGTGAAGCTCATCTATTTTTTCTTCTATAGTCATAAATAATACAATTCCTTAAAATCAAAATAAGCATATCTCTCCTCAAATATAAGCCTGTGCTCTATTACTAATCTTCTTTCTATACTTGCATGTATGAGTGAGAACAGGCTTTTATTGTTAATGTAATCTGCAACTATACCTATATGAGAAATATTTTGATTACTAATTAGCGCAATGGACCCTACCCTGGGAGCATCTATTTTTATTAAATGCTTATTTATTTCATGTTCCAATTTTTTAGAATCCTCTAAATAATGGTAAGCAGTAGTATCAAATGCAGAAATTAGCTTATCTTCATATAACGAACGAAAATGAAACCTCTTTGCAACGCCTATAAAAAGCCCTAGGCAATCACACCCTATACCATTCTTTCTACCACCATTAGAAAACGGTGTGCCAACCCACTTCCTGGCATAACTTGCTATTTTATATCTTATATATATCATTGGCATCAATATTTTCTTATTTCTTCTTATTTAAATTTATATGGGCGTCTTTTCTAAAATAAAAAGTACACTCTCTAAGACGGCCTCTTTTTTAACTTTTGGTCTTTCCAATGCCATAACCAAGAAAAAATTGGATGAAGATACGATTGAAAATATAAAGGAAGTATTAATATTATCTGGAATTGATGTAGATACTTCATCAAAAATAATTTCAGAAATATCAAAAAAAAGGTTTGATAAAGAAAGCTCTGTAGACGATGTAAAAAATTTGATTTCATTATCAATACAATCAATAATCACCCCATTAACAACTACATTAGAGAAAAAGGGATCACCTTATGTTATTATGCTAGTTGGCATTAATGGTACCGGGAAGACTAGTACCGCAGGAAAAATTGGAAATTTTTTTTCAAAACAAGGTCACAAAGTATTAATCGCTGCATGCGATACGTTTAGAGCAGCCGCACAAGAACAGATGGAAATTATTGCAAAAAGAGCTCATTGTTCTGTTATACTTGCACAAAAAGAGAAACAAGATCCATCAAGTATAGTGTTTGAAGCTATGGATCATGCAATAAAGAATGATTTTGATATATTAATATTAGATACGGCTGGTAGAATTCATAGCAATTCTAATTTAATGGATCAGTTAAAAAAGCATGTAAAAGTCCTAAAAAAATTAAATGATCATGCCCCACATGAGTGCATACTCATTGCCGATGCACTCACTGGATCTAACTTAATGAAACAAACTGAGGCATTTAAGGAAACAATAGGTCTAAACGGCCTTATAATGACTAAACTAGATAGCTCTAGCAAGGGCGGTATTTTAGTTTCTATTGCATCAAAGTATAAGTTAAAAATTTATGGAATAGGTACGGGAGAAAAAATAGATGATTTTATACCATTAAACCCAAAGGAATTTGCTGATGCAATAGTTGGATTGGATACTTGAAAACATCGATTATTATATTCTTAGACATGATAACTGATTACTTGTTATGTTCTTTAATACCAATACTCAACTTTTCTTTGTATCTTATATCTATAAAGCTTATCATCTTATACACCAACTCTTTGATATAAATTCTTTAAGTGGCGTATCATGAATAAACAATTGGTTCTTCCAATGGATATTTCACCAACATATACACACGAGGATTTTATTATTGCTAGTTGCAATATAGAGGCTTATAAAGCAATTGTCTCCGATGTTAAATGGCCATTTAACAGATTGATTATTATAGGGGAAAGTGGCAGCGGCAAAACTCATCTAGCTAATATATGGGCCAATAAGAGAAGCGTAATATTTTTGAATAATAATCCAGGTTATGAATTAAATGAGACTAGAAATGTAGTTATGGAAAATATAGAAAACCTTGAAGAGACTTTTCTCTTTCATACAATTAACTTCTGTCACGAAAGAAACCTCAAGCTGCTTATGACAACTAGCAGGTATGGTATGTATAAAACCCCAGATCTACTATCTAGAATTACATCTTCATATAAGATATTAATAGGAATTCCTGATAGGGATATAATTGAAGCATTACTAACAAAATCTTTATTAGAAAAACAAATAATATTTCATACAGATGTACCAAAATACATTGCCACTAGAATTGAAAGAAGTTTTTTTGAATTAAAAACTCTTATACAAAAAATAGATGAACTTTCATTATCTGAAAAAAGGGCCATAACCATTCCATTTATAAAAGAAATATTTGAGTTATGAGCAAAACTTTTAAAGATAAAATTATAGACCTTATAAGGCAGCATGGACCAATACCAATGGATCAATTCATCAGCCTTTCATCATATAATTACTATAATAATTGTAATTCTATAGTGAATGATTTTATAACAGCACCACAAGTAAGCCAAATGTTTGGTGAAATTGTAGGTATATGGGCTCTTAGCGAATACCTTAAGAAAGGAAATGAAAAACCAATTACAATAATAGAACTCGGCCCAGGGAGCGGAATAATGATGCTAGATATACTAAGAAATAAAAAATTAGCTAATAAAATTCAAAACATATTTCTATACGATATTAGCCAAAAGCTAATTGAAGATCAGAAAAAAAATCTTAAAAATTACCTTGGACTTATAAAATGGTTCTCATCTACCCAAGAAATAGAAGAAAACATCCAGGATGATCAATATATTATATTTGTAGCAAATGAATTTTTTGATGCATTACCAATAAAGCAGTATTACAAAAACCAGGATATGATTAAGGAGGTTTGTGTGGCGGTTACAAACTATGAGCTATCACTAGTATTATCAGGTACAAATAATACAAAGATATGCTCAGATCATAATGATGGGATTATAGAAATTTCAGCTTATTGGGAAAATTATTTAGATTTTATATCTACGATTATAAAAAAGCATTGCGGAAGCGCAATTATAATAGATTATGGGTATATAATTAATGAATTTAAAAGTAGCCTGCAATCCGTCAAAAATCATCAAAAATGCCATATTTTAGAACATCCAGGTGAATCTGATATTACATCATTGGTTAATTTTAGTTATTTTGCAGAAATATTTCAAAAACACATATTAGATATTGAAATTAGAACACAGGAAGATTTTTTACTAAAATTTGGTATAGAGGATAGAGCAGAGGTTCTTAAAAAAAATGGCTCTAAAAATATCGAGTGGCAGTTAGAATTTTTATTAAAAAAGATGAATAACTTTTTTGTAATAACAGTATAAAACTAAAATCTATATATGAGATTAGATAGTATAAAGATTTTTTAATATTCTTATTTATATAATAGCTCTGGATTAATAAGGGCTTTGAGGTATTAGACATATTTCAAAATTACCTAAATAATCAAAATATTGAAGAAAACACTGATACTCTCAGTAATACGAGAGCTAAATTAGTAAAAAAATTGTGCAATTTTATTAAAGTCAACTCAATGATAATTATACGGTAACTCTCCTATAGCGATTTTAATTGATGGGACTATCACCTTGTATTCTTTAACGATCTCTATTTAATAGGTATCCCATATAGCTCAAGCCTGTGATCAATAAGTTTATACCCCAGCCTTCTTGCTATCCTTTCTTTTAAATCTTCTATTTCAGGGTCATAAAATTCAATAATCTTACCACTCTCTAAATCTACCAAATGATGATGATGCCCTTTTTGGGATCCTGCAGCCTCATATAATGATCTTCCTTCACCGAGATCTAACCTCTTAACTATTCCAAACTCCTCAAATAATAGAAGTGTCCTATAAACAGTTGCAATACTAATATTTGGATCTATAGATGAAATTTTTTTAAAGATTTCATCTGCACTAAGGTGCTCATTGCTTGAAAAAAGAACATCTGCAATTGCTTTACGCTGGTTTGTCACCTTAAAACTTGCTTTTTCGAACATCTTTAGAGCTTCAGAATTCATCTTTAGTTATAAATATACATAACAACGTAATACACTACTTGATTTTAGAACACCTACCATTAACATCACCCCAAAATTGGCTCTTTACATCTATTTTCCCCTTACCATTAGAAGCCTTTGAAATTATATATCTTGTGACACATTTACGGGTCAGGCTTCCTTCCGCAGTATAACCAGCAGGACACTTACCATTGACATCCGCTATATGCGCCATCTCTCTCTCTTGACCAGGTTTTAAACTTCCTAACTCAGCTACAGCTACGTTATAGTAAAGCCCACCTGACTCATTCAAAAGCATATTACCAGTCAATTCAAGCGGCTTTTTCAATTCTACACACCCATCATTTGTAATCAAGCATGGGTTATTAAATCTACTGTATAGATTTGCTGTACATATTCTCTCTGGTACCTTTTCTGTATCTTGTATATCAAAATACTGCTGATACTTTGGATCAATTTTTGGCAGCTCTGTTGTACTAATCCTCTTATGGATCTTCTTACTCTCATCTTTTAAATCTGCCAAATAGTTTATCAACTTGTTATGCTCTGATTCTATTTTTCCCTGCTCGACTAATGGTAGTGATGATGTATCTTTTTTACGTATTGATATCTCGTTACTTGCTTGTAATCCATAGTCTATACTACAAGTTGAATACGAAATTTTTCCAGGCGATGATTTATCCCAAATTGCAAAACCATTAAAACTGTTTGGTATTTCTTGTTTTCCACAATCTGTTGGCATCTTTAAGCAGAATGGGTCTGGCATCACATTTTTATTTTCACATGTTAAACATATATCGTCTGCAACATCTGGATTTTCCGGCTCTTCATATACACCTGGGCAAAACGCACGTTGCGCATTTTCATCATTCATGGCCATAGAACCATCATCACACTTTTTCTTAATAGGCGGGACAATACATTCTTTTTCTTTATTTTTTACATAGCTAGGACAGCAAGTTTTTCTATCTCTTTTTCCTTTAGGTATAAAATACCTAGGCACACCTTTTTCATCAGAGGATGAAAATACAAAACATCCTTTAAGCGTCTGGTTTTGTATTGGTGTTATAACACCAATATCTTCTATTTTATTAGAACTATTTAATTTAGGTATCGAAACATTAAAATTAAAACCATATGCTGAAACCGTACCACGCATGAGACCTTCTATTTGGTTACCAGAAGCATCCTGAGATATAAATTCATAATATTCTGCCGCAATTGCATCTCGTTCTTTTGGCAACTGAAACCTTTCAACTATTACGGGTTCTTTTGCAGGTGTATTTGTGATATCGTTATTACCATCTAGCTTATAATATGTACCACTTTTCTCAACAACCTTAGCACCATCCGCATCTTTTTTTATTATAGATCCATCAGTTAGCGTTCTTACTAAACTAATTTTAAGTGCTGGTATTTCTCTTCCTTTATAATCCTCTTTAGAGGTGAATTCACCAATCATAGCAACATTTGAATCTTTAGGCATTGGCCTTGGAACACACCCTATAAATTTATTGCTATTACAATCAGCTTGAGCACATACACAAATTTTCTCAACATCATCTTTTGGAACCACCGCACAATAAGTTGTTGAAAAATTGCTAAATTTCGCACACTGTGGCGCATTAATATTCGGTATAGATACATCTCTTATAATATCTCCATCAAATTTATACCTCAACACGAGATCTGAAGTATAAGTTTTACTTGTTTGTCTATCTACATGCTCATAAACAACCTTAGGCACTGTTAACAAAGGTTGTATTTAATAGATGCTAAAGCTATAAAGGCAAGGAAAGAGAGATCGGATTTCTCAAATCGTAATGCTAAGCGTCGATTTTCTTTGAGTTTAGCG
>NZ_JARGYT010000050.1:0-8542 GCF_034470605.1 Candidatus Cyrtobacter comes | reverse complement strand
TTCGCTAAACTCAAAGAAAATCGACGCTTAGCATTACGATTTGAGAAATCCGATCTCTCTTTCCTTGCCTTTATAGCTTTAGCATCTATTAAATACAACCTTTGTTAACAGTGCCTAATATTCATATAATATACTTTAATAAATTAACAAAATCAGGTGAACGTACAGTCAAAACAATGATCAACCAAACCGCTCAAGCGCACTATAAATCATCCCCTCTGCACTCTTCTATAATAATAGACAGTTCTTTACTTAAATTTTCTAAAATAACGTTAGTTGATTCTACATCTAGCTTACCCATAAGCCACCAACCCTTAATTCTATAAGGGTCAACATATTGCTCCTCGAAATCATCAAACATCACACTTTTAGAATTTGCATGAGTCTGAGTCATACCAACAATGATATGCGGACAACGAGCCTTCATGTCATCAATAACCATTTGAAGAGTAGTAGCACCATTAGAAACGAAGGCAGGCACATTAATCTTACGCAACAAATCAGGAGAGCTACCTATTTCTTTTGCGAATACACAATTATAAGAGGCTTCAACTTTATAAGTATGCTTCAACTCGAACATAGTGTGATTTTCTGCACATTTAAACTCAACTAATCCATTAAAAGCTACGATATTACCATCAATTCTATAAGAGGTTAGTAAAAGTCTACTCTTCTTATCTCCCTTGAGTGAGTTAGAGCAATATCCGCCAATGACCCCACTATTTTCATTAACAACACAAAAATAATCAGCGCTATCTACATCGCTTAAAGATTTAAAGCGCTTAACATGACAGCCAAGAGAGCTAATTTGAGCAAAATTAACATTCAAATTATTAAAAAAAGACTTAAGTTCCATAATTAACAAGAAATAAACCAAAACAAATTTTCACAAATTACCAAGAGATTCAGGAAGAATATATGGTAAAAGCGCGATACAAACGCACAGAAACAAGCCTTATAAATGCGAAAAAGCAGCCTGTAAAACCACTCAAATTTACATACCATACCAACCTACTACCACCCTCTCATGATAATATTGCTCGGCAATAGCGTCAATATATGGTAATATAATATTATTATGTTACGTAGAATAGATTTTGATTACTGTAAAGGTACTAAAAATTATACGATTTGAATTTGCGTAATATTATGGCTCTACGCTCTATAACTTGTTATAATACAAATTTTATCTGTAGGTTATCTACATATAATTTCTCTCTTTATATATTCTGCCTATATCGGAACCATATCTTTTTATACAATAGGTTTTTTACCTATTTTGTTAATGAGGTAATGTAAAAGTTACAATAATCCCTTATCTTGCACTCATTGCATTTAGGATTTCTTGCTGTACATACATATCTTCCATGTAGAACTAATAGGTGATTGGCCTTTCTAGCCCATTTTTCTGGCAAAATATGCATTAGCTGCTCTTCTGCGTGTAGAACATTTTTTGTATCGCATAACCCTAATCTGTTACTTAATCTCAAAACATGTGTATCTATCCCTATTGTAGCCTTACCAAAGGCTGAGTTTAATACCACATTTGCTGTTTTTCTACCAACACCAGCAAGACTCATCAAATCTTCCAAGTTATCCGGGACCTTGCTGTCAAAATCTCTTATAAGCTTTTTACTCATCTCCATGATGTTTTTAGCCTTAGAATTAAAAAGCCCAATACTTTTTATATATTGTTTTAAGCCCTCTTCACCAAGATTCACCATTTGCTCTGGTGATTTAACAATATTAAATAAGGGGCCAGTAGCTCTATTCACCCCTTTATCAGTAGATTGAGCAGAAAGTATAACGGCAACAAGCAAGGTATACTCATTTATATAATCCAACTCTATCTTAGGGTTGGGATTATTAAGCTCTAAGATCTCAAACAACTTACCTACTCTCCCCACTTTTTATATATTCATTTTATATCCTGTGAAGTATTATTATCATTTATATCTTTCCCTGAAGATTTATTATCCTCCCTCCCCTTAGCTTCAAAAAAATCTGCCATCTTACGGAGCTCTAATTCTATATCACTCTCCTTAACAGATTTACCTTTTATTTTCTCAATTTCGATCTTATTTTGAATAACGAGCTTTTTTAGCGCTTCAAATTCTGACCTTGTTATAAAATTCATACCCTTTATGGTAGATTCAACTTGATTTTTTACAAAAACCCCAAGATCCTTCCACATTTCCGATATTGTAGAGATACTTGAATTTGTAAACTTAGAAATGCTATCAAATATATCTTTCCCCATTACAATAATAACCACATATAAACTTAATTGAGTGTACACTTATGGCTATAAATTTGCAATATATGGATCCAGAGGCTATTAGGATCGGCCCACTTTCTCTTAAATGGTACGGTATATCATATGCACTTGGTATATTAATTTGCTGTGCGTTGATAAGAAAATTGAGCAAGTTACACAAGCTATACTTACCAGAATCACTATCTAATAATATTGAGATCTACTGTATGATTGGCATAATATTCGGTGGAAGAATTGGATATATGTTAATATATGCATGGAATAGCCTTATGCTCGAGCCTATGAGCCTGTTTTATATATGGGAGGGTGGAATGTCGTTCCATGGTGGCTTAATTGGCATGATTCTTGTTATATTATTAGTTTCATACGCATATAAAATGAATCCGTTTATTTTATATGACCTCATTGCTGTAGTTGTGCCACTTGGCCTATTTTTTGGTAGATTAGCTAATTTTATAAATGCAGAATTAAGGGGGCGTCCATCAGATATCACTTGGTCAGTGATTTTTTATGATGAAGATTTTTCAAGGCACCCAAGCCAACTCTATGAAGCATTCGGTGAGGGAATTTTGCTTTTTGCCATCATGCTCTTTTTATCAAGATTTTTTAAATTCGGGTCAGGCTTCTTATCATCTGCATTCTTAGTATTATACTCTATAATAAGAGCATTTCTAGAATGTTATAGAGAGCCAGATTCAAATATAGGATTCATAGCTGATAAATATACAATGGGGCAATTACTCAGCATTGTTAATCTGATATTCGGATTTATGATTCTTGTTATCTCGTTAGCAAAGAATAAGAAATATAAGTGATAAATATAAAGATTTTATGCTAATCAAACATATTAAAAATATGAGAAGAAAGCTTAACTTTAGAAAGCGCCATAATCTTATGTTAACTATCTCACTTTCATTGCGCCTTGCTGATTAATCCGTTTAACTACAGATTGATTCCTTTCAGATTGATTCTTTTCAGATTGATTCCTTATAAATGGAGTCTCTTGCACATAAGAGACTCCATCAATAGCTTGAACAGGTGGAGGACCCTGTCCCAATTCTGTACCTTGTACTAACTTATAATTGTTAGAATTATACTCTACCGCATCATACATAGATCGCGCAGAAAATTGCTTCGTAAAAGCTTCACCAACGCATGATAAAAACCCAGGCGTTTCACGTTTGTTGCTAGAAGTTGGCGCACGACTCATTGATGCTTTTATTTCATCTACCAATCCATCAATCTTACCTAGATCAAAATCAGGCGCTAAGCTTAATCTATCAGCAACACCTTTTAAAACTTCTAACTTTAACCTTTCATTTAGTATGACTTGTTGTATTGCGTTTAAAGCCCTTTGGTTCGTACCATTGGCTTTTTGTACACCTAAATGTGCTAATTCTCGATTCGTCTTATTTCTAATTTCTAAGTTCATCTTATCAAGATCCTTTTGGTATACTCCCTCCGAAACGACAGAATAAGATGAGGATATTATACCAAGCACCGTTGAAATTGGATCTCCAGATATTATAGTCCCAACTAATGTTGCTGTACTCTCTGGGATTTTTCCGGTCAGCATTTTAAATAATGTCCTAAATGGGTTAAACCCTCTATTAACTACAACTGGGATATTACGCTCTAATTGAAGCTTCTTTTTAATTGCCTCTGCATGTTGAGGATTATGTAGCTGATTTATTTTCTCTATCTGCTGAGCCCTAATCTGTTTCAGCTCGCTACACATCTCTATTTTGTTCAGATTTATTTTTGCAGCATAAATACGAAACGCATCAGCAGAAACTCCAAGAGCAATAGAAAAAAAAGTTGAACTAAGTATCACTATAGAAAAAGCTAGCCCAAGCGGAGAAAAAACAAATAATGAAATAGCTGATGCGATACTAAGCGCCCTACCAACAAAGCTAGAGAATAAAAAATCTAATGTACGCTGATAGATTGAATGTTTTTTCACAAATGCCTTATGTTTTTGTACAAGTTTTGTAACAAGTGTTACAACTCCACTTACCCCCGGAAGTTTTCTTAAATACTTGAATAAGAAATTTTGCCTAATTTCCTCATTATTAACATTTTGCTCTTCTAAATCCTCCAAAACCCTTTCTTGCACCATATCAAATCTCTACTCTTATCAGTGTATATAGAAAGCCTCCATCATTAAATAGTATTTGCAATAATCTTAATATTCAAATATCATGCACCGTCGGTTTTCGGCTGGGAATTTGTGCATAAATTTAGTCAAATCTTTCTAAGCTAAAATCATTATATTTGAAGAGATTTAATGGATATATTAAGAAAAATTTTTAGAAAAAAATCTGTCGAATCACTGCTTGCGGAATCTAAATCATCCACTGGGTTGGAGCGCTCTATTAGTGTGTGGCAGCTTATAATGATCGGCATAGGGGCCATAGTCGGTGCTGGTATATTTGTTCTTACTGGAAAAGCTGCTTGTTTTCATGCTGGCCCCGCTGTTGTGCTTTCCTTCTTAGTAGGTGGTATTGCATGTATCTGCGCAGCCTTTTGTTATGCGGAATTAGCATCAACTATTCCACTTTCTGGAAGCGCATATACATATATGTATGCTGCATTTGGAGAGTTTCCTGCATATATTACAGCAGGGCTTTTGATTATGGGTAATTTCTTAAGTGTCGCTGTAGTTGCTATCGGATGGTCTGGATATTTCACAAGTCTTTTATCTGATTTTGGCATTCATATACCTGCTATTTTTACAAATCCAACAGGTACGCAAATATATGATGAATTATCAGGTAATTATGTAACTTCTATTATAAATTTACCAACGTTGTGTATATGTTTGTTAGTTACATTTATATTATATTCTGGATTAAAATCTTTTAAATTAATAAATTTACTAAGCGTTGTTTCTAAAACATTTGTACTCCTACTGTTCATTATTATAGGTTTTTATTTCGTAGATATACAAAATCTATCACCTTTTATACCACAGAATACAGGAAATTTTGGTGAATTTGGCATATCTGGTATTATAGCTGGGGCATCTATGATATTTTTAGCTTATAATGGCTTTGATAATATTGCATCAGCTGCGCAAGAAGCTAAAAACCCTCAACGCTCTCTTCCTATAGCTATAATATGCTCTATTCTTATCTCAGCTGTCATATACGGGCTTGTATCATTTGTTCTTGTTGGTATTGCTCCTTACAAAGAATTGGGAGTCGCAGAACCTATTGCTGTAGCAGTTGATAAGATGGGTATGAAGTGGTTTGCAACATTGATAAAATTTGGAAGCTTAGCTGGCCTTATGTCTGTAATTTTGGTTATGTCCTATGGTATAATACGGGTTATCTATTCTATGTCTATAGACGGACTATTTCCAAAGGCACTCTCAAGAATTCATGAAAAAAATAAGGTACCACATATAGCCACATTATTTGTTGGCATTGTTGTTTCCATTACAGCTTCTACAGCACAACTTACACAAATGGTTCGTCTTGGAAATCTAGGCATCTTACTTACATTCATAATAGTTTGTTTTGCTACAATATTCCTAAGATATTCACGCCCTGATCTAGATAGGAAGTTTAAATGCCCATTCATGCCATTTCTTCCATTATTTGGTATATGTGTGATGTTTTGGCTAGTATATAGCATGCCATCTATAATATACTTATATGCCCTTATATGGCTTTTATGCTATTCAGCAATTTACTTTACATATGGATTATTTCACAGTAAATTAGGTTCCAAACAAATACATTAAAATATTGATTAAGTAAGTGAGGCGTTTTAAAATTTCGAGATGTAGCCCGAAATTTTTATGTATCTTCTTTTTTGGTATATCTAGTGGTCTATTTTTACCATTAACAACCTCGAATTTAGCACTTATGCTTTCTGATAACGGCATGTCTATCAAAAGCATCGCTATTTTTGGTATCATAGGCTTGCCTTATTCATTCAAGTTCTTATGGGCACCATTTATAGATAGTATAAAGATCCCATTTATACCACTCTCCAATAGATGTGCTTGGATAGTCTTAATAAAACTTCTCTTAGTAGCTAATGTATTTATAATTTCATGTATAGATAATATTGCTACGAATATATTAGCAACAGTATCTCTATTTGCATCTTTAGCATTTCTTTCTGCCAGCCTGGATGTTGCAATAGATGGTTTTAGAATAGCCATTTTAGATAATAAGGAGCAGGGATTAGGTAATACATTTGCCGTTTTTGGTTACCGGATAGGCATGTTAATTTCTGGAGCTGGAGCATTATATATTGCAGATTATTTTGATTGGCATACCGCTTATAGAACATTGATGTTATTTCTATTACCAGGATTAGTATGCGCTTTCTTATATAAAGATAAAAAGACATATTTAAACACCATCAAAACCAGTGGAATAGTTTCCATGTTTCAAACTTCAATAGTGGACTTGATAAAAATTGGAGGCTTTGTATTTATAGTATTATTTGTTCTTTTTTATAGGCTAAATGATGCATATATAGGATTAGTTTTGCAGGTTTTTTACAAAGAACTTGGATTTTCAAAATCTGAGATAGCATCTATAATAAAGGTCGTAGGACTCTTTGCAACTATATTAGGTACGTTTCTTGGTGGCGTTTTATGTGCAAAATTTAATAATATAAAAAAAAGCTTGATTATCGCATTATTTTTTACATCAATCTCTAATCTATTGTTTATATTGCCTTTACACTTTGAAAAGAATTTAATTCTTGTAGCATTTATAATAATAATAGAAAATATAAGTGAAGGACTTGGTAATATAGCATTAGTGGCATTTATAAGCATATTATCCAATAAGAAATTTGCAGGAACGCATTATGCAATATTAAGCTCTATTGCTATGCTTCCAAGGACATTAATATCCTCTACATCCGGCGCTATGGTAGATACAGTTGGTTGGGAGAAGTTCTTTATCATATCTTCAGTTCTCTCTTTACCATCACTTATTTGGTTAGCGTTCATAAAAGATACGACTACTAAACGTAGTACAATTAACTAAATAGAATCAATACATTTATGATAGGCTGTTATTGTTTGTGCTTGTAGGGATTAATCATTGGTAGATACGATGGTAGTAAGTTGTTATGGCGCCGCCCTATATTGTCAATTCAATAATGGACTTAGAACCAGTCATGTAAACGATGAAATGTTGAAAGGAATGTGATATTAAGGCATCAAAAAAGGACAAGAATGTCAAACAAATAGTAACACTATTGATAAAGAGTGGGATTTTAATAGAAAAATAATAAATAGGAGAAAGGGTCAGCAGTACCACCTAAGAACGCAAGAAGGCTAGCTATGTTTTATGTGACAAAAAATGGCTGTTTTTGGAGAGATTTACCCAAAGATTTTGGGCCATGGAAAATAGTTTTAAGTTATTGGATAGTCTTTCTGAAGATTGCGTAGCTTTGTCTTTTGATGATTGTTATGTTAGGATGTGAAATATATTGTAAAGCCAGTTATGATTTTTGCATGAACTATGCGCATAGTAGCTCTGCTTGCTATGATCTATATGCAGATTGTGCACTGCGGATGGTTTGGTCAGATTTATAGGATTTTATATGTCACCATCGCAGCTGCCCTCAACTCAGCTTCTTGCACCGATATTAACACTGAGCTATATTTTTTCTGCTTGCAGAATTCTGAGCCTGTTTTGCATGCTGATTCTTGCATCATCATACAACTCTACTAACACACTTTTTACTACATTACATGCACTAGCCTTAAAGGATGATGTCGAATCACAGTTAGCTTTAGCATATATGTATTATGGAGCATTAGAAAGAGTTGCAGCAATGGGTTTATGATAAAGCCTCTATCTTGGGAAGTGTTGAAGCTCAAGTTGCATTGGTCCAATTTTGCATGCTGATTCTTGCATCATCATACAACTCTACTAACACACTTTTTACTACATTACATGCACTAGCCTTAAAGGATGATGTCGAATCACAGTTAGCTTTAGCATATATGTATTATGGAGCATTAGAAAGAGTTGCAGCAATGGGTTTATGATAAAGCCTCTATCTTGGGAAGTGTTGAAGCTCAAGTTGCATTGGTCCAATTTTATTATAAAAGTGAATGTCCTAGGTAGTGTATGTTCAAAATTAGTTATGTAAATCTTTTATGACACTTTAGCTATAGCGCCTCTTATATAGCTAAGTCAGTATAAAACGTCATATAAAATAAGAGTTAAAAAGCTAGAGCAATGTGTGGAGCGGCGGATTTGCTTTGCCTGAGTCCATTTTTTC
>NZ_JARGYT010000049.1:0-9101 GCF_034470605.1 Candidatus Cyrtobacter comes | reverse complement strand
CGCTAAACTCAAAGAAAATCGACGCTTAGCATTACGATTTGAGAAATCCGATCTCTCTTTCCTTGCCTTTATAGCTTTAGCATCTATTAAATACAACCTTTGTTAACAGTGCCTAATAAATCATCTTCTACCAACCAAAGATGTAAGTGGGCTAGGCGGAGCCATTGCTCCTGATATGTTACTTCAAGTAGCTACTACATATAATAATATGACACCAGAAGAAAAAAAGAACTTGTGTTCAAGTATCGTATTTGATCTAGATCATGAAAGAGATCTGTTGGCGCAACCAAGTAATAGTGGTAGGAGGGATAGTAAAGGTGGTAGTAGAGATAGTAGTAGGGGTGCATCTAGGTATTAGGGGGGTTTATAATATTGGATTATATATTTTATAATTCATGGCTTAGCATTATGAGGTGTTTAAGAATGCCGCATAGTTACACGTGATTAATATTATCTAATGTAAACAGCTCTTAGCAACAAAACCCATTTAGCAAAAACTCCTAGCCAAATTATCCATAAAATGGCAATCATCTTTTGGTTAATTCTTAACTATTTATTTGTATTCTCATCCCATCATACGCAGCCTCAATACCAGAAGGTAGCAGTTTTGCAATTTCATCGTAATCTATTTCATGAGACATATGTGTTAATACTGCTCTTTCTGGCTTTACTCTATAAATCCATTCTAAGGTTTGCTCAAAAATTGAATGTGTAGGAGACCAATGATATCTTAGGCAATCTACAATCCAAACCTTCACTCCTTGTAATATCTTGAATGCGTTTGAATTTAATTTATTCACATCAGTAGAATATGCTAAATCTCCAAATCTAAAACCATATGACTTTACTGTACCATGCTCTTGTATAAATGATTGTATCATAATATCATTAACCAAAAACTCATCCTTAAGCTCATGAAGCTTCAAGCATACAGGGTACCATTTGCTTTTTTGTTCAAACAAATAAAATGCTATAGCTTTTAGGTAATCCATAGCTTCAAGTGGGGCATAAATTGGAATAGTTTTGCTTTTGGTTAACATCTTAAGATCATGTATACCACCAACATGATCGGAATGATCATGTGTAATCAAAACTGCATCTAATGATAAAAGGCCGTGCGAAATTGCTTGATACCTAAGATCGGGAGAAGTATCAACCAACACCTTAGTGTTACCTTTTTCGATCAATATAGACGCCCTAGCCCTTTTATTTTTCGCATTAGTTGATTTGCAAACCACGCAACAACACCCAATTATAGGCACGCCAGACGAACCGCCACATCCTAGAATCGTGCAAATCATTTAGTTATAAAATACTTTTAGCTACAGATACTATGTCAGTCACCTGTGGCAAACAAGCTTTTTCCAAATTTGCTGCATAAGGTAATGGTATATCTTTTCCTGTTATTCTTTGAGGTGGTGCATCCAGATAATCAAATGCTTTTTCTGATACCTGTACACAAATTTCAGATGCAAGCCCACAAAAGCTCCATCCTTCCTCAAGAACAATAATTCTATTAGTTTTTTGTACAGAGTTTATTATTGTATCTATATCTAGAGGTCTAATTATCCTTAAATCTATAACCTCTACACTTATTCCATCTTTTTGTAATAACTCCGCAGCTAGTAATGCATTTTCTACCTGCAAAGAAAAAGAAACTAATGTCACATCTGTACCTGACCTTATAACCATAGCCTTTTCATGATTATTATAATTTGGGTCTTCGTGTGATCTACCGTATAAAATCTCATTTTCCAAAAAAATGACAGGGTTAGGGTCCTGTATTGATTGTTTAATCATGGCTTTGTGATCATGAGCATAATAAGGTGAAACAACCTTTAATCCAGGTATATGCGAAAACCAACTAGCAAAACACTGAGAATGTTGAGCCGCAACCCTAGATGCAGCCCCATTTGGACCCCTAAATACTATTGGGCAATTTAGCTGCCCCCCAGACATATAGCAAGTCTTTGCAGCTGAGTTAACTATTTGATCCATAGCCTGCAATGCAAAATTGAATGTCATAAATTCAACTATAACCTTTAAGCCTGAAAGCGCCGCCCCAACTGCCAAACCTGCAAAACCATGTTCAGATATTGGTGTATCTATAACTCTTTTATCGCCGAATTCCTCTAAAAGCCCCTGTGTTACCTTATAAGCACCTTGATATTGAGCTACTTCCTCGCCCATTATTAGAACATTTTCATCCAATCTCATTTCTTCTGCAATTCCATCTCTTATTGCTTCTCTAACAAGATACATAAAACCCTCTATATAAATAATAACACAACCAAGCTCTGCAAAGCGCCCAGCATAGAAAATATACAGATACTCTATAAAAGTACAGATTGGAAATTAATATCTTAGTTAGAAAACCACTAATTCAATCATATAAAATATTAACTCTGCTTATTGGCTTTTAAAATATTTTTGCTACTCTTAATGTATTGAACTCTTTTAAATCTTATTGAATTTGCCTCAAGCTGGCACACGTATAATGTGCAGCAAGTTATTAGCACTAACAAATAGCGACACATAAACCCTATTGATATAAAGTGCGAGACATTATAGGATTTAATGATCTCTGCAATACGACACTAGCACTGTCATAGGTGATGGCTTTAAATAGTATTTAACTATTTTAATATACCGATTAATGTGCTATTATCCACCATTCTGATTCAGTTTAGATGCTAATTCTGTAAATATGAGCGAAACAGCTAAGTCCACTTTTAAAGTTGGTGATTGTGTTATATACCCTTCACATGGCCTGGGAAAAATTACCGCTGAAGAGATCCAAACTGTTGCAGGTTCTGAGGTTAGGTTGTATGTTATATCCTTCGAAAAGGATAAAATGATTTTGCGAGTTCCGAAATCTAGAGCTGCAAAAGCTGGTTTGAGGCACCTTACATCTAGTATTCATTTTTCTAAGGCGATGGATGTTTTGAGGCAGAAAGCTAAGATTTCTAGAGGCATGTGGAGTAAGAGGGCCCAAGAGTACGAAACAAAGATAAATTCTGGTGATGTAGTGAAAATAGCTGAAGTTCTAAGGGATTTGCATAAAGGCTCTGGTGATGTAGAAAGGTCTTATAGTGAAAGAGTTATATATGAATCCGCCCTGGAGAGGATTTCACACGAATATTCTATTTCACTTGAAATTAGCAAAGATGATGCTGCTAAAAAGCTTATAGAAATACTAGATTTTAGAGCTTAAGACTTTTACATCAAAATAATATAGAGCATACTGCAATAATACTAGAATGGTACTTCAGTGCCAAGTCCAATTTACGGCTCTAAAGACCTATGAGAAATTGAAGCGAGGTGCCGTTATGGATCGCAATACTCCATTATCTAAATGGAGTAGCTAGAGTTATTTGGAATGAAAGGTTAAAAGGAATGAAAGGTTAAAATTACTCTCAAAGATAGGTTTGAGAAAAAAAGTAAGATAGTGTGAAGTAGAGAGGAAAATTAGAAGGAAGCTTGAAATTGGCTGGCAAAGGCCATGTTATAATGCAAATTGATCTTTACGTTGTTAAATCTAATATTTTTGAGAGCTATCACCTTAAACATAGACGTGCTATAGATGATGATCTGCTATCATGGTACAAGAGCGCGCTACAAAAGGCAAAAGATATCTCGTTTAGGCGGAATATAGCGAAAATTATCTTTAAGAAGTTGGCTCTGCAAGTGCAGGATGATATACAATTAGCAAAGAAAGAAGAACTACTCTCTTTTATTTTAGAATATATAAAGTTACAGCTTAATTTTTGTAAAGATCTCAGTAATCAAGGTTCTAAGGCAGATCTATTATCTATAATGAAAGATATACCTACAGAGTATATCTTAATTTATGAAAAATTTATAGATTTGAGAGATTGGTTATAAAGTAATGGATGTCCAGAGATATACCAGATCTATCTAAGGATAGATTCTCGTTTCATTATGCAGATATCAAGGCGGCGTATCTATCTTTGCGAAAAATAGTGAAATTTATGTGCAATATACAGATTATAGAGGGCAATTCCTGAGCGCAAAGATAGATCACTGACTTACTAAAGATAGCAGGGAATTATTTTTAAATGTCTTAGTTTGCTATCAACCATTTCATGAATCTTATTTAAAGATAGCAAGGGGCATCTTTCAGCGAGCGTATTAGGAAGCTGCGCTATACGATATAAGGAATAATGAAGTAAGAGTATAGTATTGAACATATAACGGCATGGCTTAAGAGCATCGCAAGCCAGAAGATACTAGCAAATTATATGTGATACTTAAGTGATATATCTAAAGCGCTATAAAATGGCATAATATTTAGTGTATATAAATCATCAATCAAAATAGCTAATGACCTATCCAATACAATTTAGAAAAAAATAATGAAGCTGCATGAATCTGGTATGAAGTATGAAGAAGTATGGAAAAATGTGTCAATGAGAACCTTAAGCAGATGGAAGAAGGAAATAATGCCTAAAGCGAATAGAAATAAGCCAAAAATCAATAAAGAGGCTTTAATGGAAGATATTAGAAAATATCCGGATTCGTATGGATATGAACGAGCAAAAAGGTTATGTGTAAGCAAGTCTAGTATTGCTTACGCGATGAAACTATTGTCAGTAACATATAAAAAAACCCTAGATCATCCGAAAGCGGATCAAGAAAAAAGATTTGTCAGAAGGTTAAAGAACTAGAGAAAGAAGGCAAATCAATTATTTACATAGATGAAAGTGGATTTGCTATGCCAAGAACTAGTTGATATTCATTAAAAGGAGAGCGTTGTTATGGCAAGCACGATTTGGGGGCCAAAGGTAGTGCATTGGGGCCTTGATTGATGATACGGTTGATGGATTGGTAGACTCCAACACAGGAGTTTTTACAGTTTAGGTTGAGAAGTTGCTACTGCCCAGCATCTCAAAACAGTTGTTATGGATAATGCCGCTTTCCACAAGGGAAAAATATGCAAAAATTTATAAACAATGCTGGCTACTTTATCTACACTCTCCTGCCAATTGAGAAAAAATGAGCTCAAGCACAGATCCATTAACTGCTCCTTAGATCAATTATTCACCTCTTTTTTAGTATGATATTTTATAACGGTTTAGCTATACTCCAAAACTACAATGCTTACATTTTAAGCCCATTACTTAATTGGCAATATGGGTTGGCGCCATAACAACTTACTACCATCATATCTACTAATGATTAGCAATCCCTTTCGATACAAATGTTAGCGCTTGTATAAATGATATACATGTTGTATACAGTCTCGAATCTAAGGTTCCTTAACTTAAGTGATTTTTGGAACTTCGCATGCGGTCCTCTTTTGTTTGGTCTTCTTTAGGGGGTTTCTTAATGGAGTATTTATTCATCTTAGGATGGTGGGGTCGCAGAGGCATAACCGAACTTTTTTGTTTTTTAAAATGTACAAAGCTGAATATACAATGCAGCAGCTTTTTGAGGCTGATGTGCACTATGGCCATAAAAAGAATCTATGGAATCCAAAAATGGCATCCTACATATACGGTGTTAAAAATGGGATGCATATAATAGATATAAGAAAAACATTTGTAATGCTTGCAGAGGCCCTTAATGCGGTTAGGGATGTTGCAGCTAAAAACGGTAGAATACTTTTCGTTGGAACAAAGCCGCAAGCTTCAGATATTATCTCAGAGAATGCCAGAAGGTGTGGGCAGTATTATGTAAATCACAGATGGTTAGGGGGGATGTTGACTAATTGGGATACGGTTTCTAAATCAGTCAAAACATTGCAAAAATGTGAGGAAAAGTTATCTGAAGAAGAATCTGAGCTTACAAAAAAAGAGCAACTTAGGCTTGCAAGAAAAATTGAAAAATTACAAAATATTTTGGGCGGTATCAGATCTATGGGTGGAGTTCCTGATATGATATTTGTTATAGATACAAACGAGCACAAAATAGCAATACAAGAAGCTAAAAAACTAGGTATATCTGTGGTTGCGATGGTTGATACTAACTCCGATTTTTCCGGCGTTGATTATATAATACCTGCAAATGATGATGCAACTAGGTCGATAAAGTTCATAGCTTCGTTGATTTCTGATGCCATTATAGATGGTGTTGGATATGCGTTATCTGAATCTGGTGTGGATATAGGTGCCTCATCAGAGCTTTCTGAGATTGAAAAATCATCAACCTCTTCAAGGAAGAAGGGTGATGTAACTGAAAAAGAGTAAATTAGTTTATTGATTATCTTATGACAATTGTTACAGCGTCTTTAGTTGCGCAGTTGCGTGGCAGGACTGGTGTTGGTATGATGGCCTGCAAATCTGCTTTGGTTGAATGTAACGGTGATATTGATGAAGCTATAGCTCTGTTAAGAAAAAGGGGGTTAGCTTCAGCAGCAAAGAAATCAGGCAGAGAAGCTCTTGAAGGGTTAATTTCTTTGTTTTCTAGTGAAACTGTTGGGGTAATGGTTGAAGTGAATTCAGAGACTGATTTTGTAGCGAAAAATGCTCAATTCATAGAGCTGGTTCAAGGTATAACTAAAACTTATTACAATTTTGATGGTGCTTTGGAAGATTTTCTTAACTCGAAGTTTATAGGTTCATCTTTTACTGTACAGGAAGAGATATTAAGTGGAGTATCTATCATAGGTGAGAATATAAAATTGGGCTCTGCGTATAAAATAACTGGTGATTATGTGGCCAAGTATGTACATGCTGCGGTTGCATCTGATACTGGGAGAATAGGTGTGTTGCTGGCCTTTAACGTAGATGGTCAATTCAATAAACATGACTTAGATGAGTTAGGTAATAGCATAGCAATGCATATAGCCGCTGCCAAGCCGCGTTTCGTTTCCATAACTGCTGTTGATAAACTTACCTTGGAGAATGAGCTCGATGTTGCTAAGGAAAAGGCTAGGTTGTCAGGTAAGCCTGATTCTATGCTAGAGAAAATAGCAGAGGGTAGAGTGCGGAAGTTTTATGAAGAGGTTGTGCTTTTGGAGCAAAATTATGCTTTGGATGAGAAGATAAAAATTTCCTCTTTAATTGAGGGAGTTGGCAATAAATTAAAAATAAAAATAAATCTTAAAGGATTTATCCGTCTTTCTATAGGCGATCCTGATGGAAATATAATATCAATTATATAAGAATATGTCCTTGAAGTTTTCTAGGATACTTATAAAACTTTCTGGTGAGGCCCTAATGGGTGATCAAAGTTTCGGTCATGATAGGAGTGTCATGCTTGGTATATGTCAAGATATAAAGGAGGCATATGATTTGGGTTGTCAGGTATGTATTGTGGTTGGTGGGGGCAATATATTTAGAGGTTCTCTGGCCATTACTATGGGTATTGAAAGAACTACGGCAGATCATATGGGGATGCTTGCGACATGTATTAATGCGCTTGCAATGCAGAGTATGATAGAACAGATGGGTATTCCAATTAGGATGCAGTCTTCCATTCCTATGACAGCTATAGCAGAGCAATACATAAGAAGGAGGGCTATAAGGCATATGGAGAAGGGGAGAATAGTAATATTTTCTGCTGGGACTGGGCATCCATTCTTTACAACTGATACAGCGGCTTCTCTAAGGGCTGCAGAAACCAACTGTAAAGCCATATTTAAAGCAACACAAGTTGATGGTGTATATTCTAGTGACCCTAAAAAGGATTTTGGAGCGCAGAAATATAGCTCATTATCATATAAAGATGTTATGGATAAAGACCTCAGAATTATGGATACAGCGGCTATATCTCTTGCCAAAGAGAATAAAATACCTATACTCGTCTTTAATATACGCAAGAGGGGTGAGATTGCGAGGGTGCTGACTAGTGGTGGTGAATATTCTATTATTAGCTGATTTTTGATATGGAAATAGATTTTAGTATTGAGAAATTAAAAACAGAGGCAAAGCATAAAATGGATGGTGCTATCTCTGTGTGCAAGAATTCACTTTCTGGTTTACGTGCTGGAAGAGCATCTCCTGCTTTTCTTGCACCAATCAAAGTAGATGCTTATGGTGATATGCTCCCAATAGAGCGTGTTGCTAATATAACAGCACCTGAGCCTAGAATGCTTTTAGTTCAGGTCTGGGATAAGACCGTATTAAAGAGTGTTGAGAAAGCAATTGCGAATGCAGGGCTAGGTATTACACCCGCTATTGATGGACAAAGCATACGCTTAATTTTCCCACCGCAAAGCGAAGAGAGGCGTAAAGAGTTATGCAATAAAGCTGCGGAATATTCGGAGCAATTTAAGGTAAGTATAAGAAATATAAGGAGAGATTCTATATCTGCAATAAAAAAAGCTGAAAAAGATAAACTTATATCAGAAGATGATATGTCTGTTTATACTACAAACATTCAGGAAATTACCGATGATTATGTTTCCCGCATAGATAAGTTATTAAAACAAAAAATTGAAGATATAATGACTGTTTAGTTAACATCCATTATTCTAAGATCTTTATAGGAGGTGCTTAGGTACCTTGTGTGCAATTTTCTTTCGTTCATGTTTCTTTGGTCTTCTTTTGGAGATGTTTTCACAAAGATCGCGTTAGCCAAGCTTCAGGAGAGCTTTATAATAAATTTTAGTGCAGTTGGGCAATAAAAAACCCTAGAAAGGTGAAGCTCTTGTTGTGGCAAAAGCTTCACTAGCCTATAAATCAAAGAAAAAATCAATAGAGTGAAACGCTATCGACATCACCATTGTGACAAATATAAAGGTTTGGCGCATACTCAAAACAAAGTTTACTATAATCACAAGTAGTCTCATCTGTTTCGTATTTACATATTATAGCATTTCGAGAGAGTGCATCGCATACAAATTTCATACTGTCATCTTGCATATATTGTGCGCTAATATGCTGTTGTTGAACACTTTTCATCATGCTACACATTACCTCTGCGCCACCTTGATTTTTGGCCTTAGCTTCCTCACAAGTTCCATTTTCTGGGTGATATTCTGCTGGATATTTATCATCACCACATGCCGCATTGCTGAATTTTATACTTGAATATTTTAGGCACTGTTAACAAAGGTTGTATTTAATAGATGCTAAAGCTATAAAGGCAAGGAAAGAGAGATCGGATTTCTCAAATCGTAATGCTAAGCGTCGATT
>NZ_JARGYT010000048.1:0-9518 GCF_034470605.1 Candidatus Cyrtobacter comes | reverse complement strand
AAACCCATTCATTGAACGTTTTAATGTCGATCGGAAACAACCTTTTATCCATCTAAATACCATATTTATCGCCTCCAATATAATATTGCATCTTTTCCATTATTTGGCAAAACCTTTGTTAACAGTGCCTAACACTAGGGGTAGAGCTTTTAGACACGAAAATTTTTACAGAATACTCTTTAGATAAGAAACAAGTTGAGCTATTTTCAAATATTCTAGACTCTCTTAAAGAGCGCAGCGCACACCTTATTCAGAATATATTAGATCAAAAAAAGGTGCTAAGTAATGTTATAATAATAAACTCAATAGATAGCAAAAAGCTCTGGAAAGATGATTTAGCTATAACTCCAGGAAAATTACTAAAAGCTATAAAACTTTTCAGCTCTTTTGAAGATTATAGAAGTCCTATAATGCCAAAAGATACTACTTATATGCCAATCTTTCTAGATCAATTACCTGGTTTTAAGAAAGAAAGGATTAAAGATATTTTAAGCAGCGTTACTGGTGGCCCCTTAGATACATGGAAAGAAATTGGTTTAAATAATATACCTAAAATTGTTTACTTAACAACTAAAGAACAGATTGAAGAATTTTATAGACTAATATTAAAAGAGTACGTGATTTTTACAGATAAGATCGTTGCTTCTGCAATCGATGATATATTCTTAAAACAAATGAAACCTATAATAGGAAACATCGAGCAAGACGAGATAGATGTATTATTTCGCAAAATACTTCAATATTTTGAAAACGAAATAAAAACTCATCTAGATTTTAGTAATGTAGCGCACATACTTTCGAAGATTGATCGAATTCAAAGTTTTGCAGAGCATTATATGCAATTTATGCGTACTGATAAAATTAAGATTGAAGTATATTATGATGATTTACAAAGTATGGGTCTCAGCGAAAATGGTGCAATAAGAATTTTAGATGAAAAATTCCATATAGTTTTACAGCAAGAAACTCAAAAATTCTTAATAGAAGAAGCGCAAAAACTTAAAGATGTTAAAGATGTGGGTCAAGAGTTATTATCTACACTTGAAAAAAAGAGGGTAAATTTCTTAAAAGAAAATAAAGCTGAAATTTTACAAGATGCACACAATAAATTTTTACGTGGAGAGGAATGTATTGTGCTAACTAAAGGATTCGCAAAACAAATTGATGATACAGAAATTATAAAAAAATTACTTTTGACAATAATTGAACATCAAAAAAAACCAACAAAACCACCTTTTACGAGACGGAGCGAATCTTTTGTAGAGAGCTTAGAAACAAAAAGACGAAATGAACAGGACCAGGCAATCAGAGTATAATAAAGCTAAATTTTTCCTAGACAATTTTTGAAATCAAATTGCAAAAATAGCACTCATATTTTCATGTGAATCATAAAAAATTACCGCTCAATCTTTATAACATGCACATCTTTGCAGAGTTCGTTATGGATAGCTATTAATTTAAGTTTGGTGGAAGGCTATCGCTACGATGCTGTCAACGCTAAATTGCTGAAGATTTAGCAAATATCGGAAAATGCTAACCATTATCATGTTCTTTAGTAAGGATCAGCGAACACCACCATTTGCTATTAGACTAATTCTAAACATATATGTGTATTTATCCCTCAATTCTTATCCAATATATTTTTTATAAATGAAGAAAATAAAGGATGTGGTGATAAAAAAGAAGAATTAAACTCAGGGTGAAATTGCGTGCCTAAAAACCACTTATGCCCCCTAAGCTCTATTATTTCTATATTAGAACATGGGGCCCTTCCACTTATTAGAAATATCTCACTGAATAAGCCCTCATATTCTAAATTTATTTCATATCTATGCCTATGTCTCTCCATTACGGTTTTCTTATTATACGCACTACCTGCAATACTATTTGGATTTATTATGCATTCATGCTCACCTATTTTCATTTTAGGCAATGGATTTTCATCATCAACCGGGGCAACCACGAACGTTCCCGAATCAGAGAATTCACTAGATACAGCATCTATACCAAGAACATTATTTGCTACTTCTAAAACCATAAGCTGCATTCCAAGACATATGCAAAAACATGTAATATTATTTTCTCTGCAAAATTTGATAGCCATCATTTTTTCTTGTATTCCTCTATTACCAAAACCGCCAGGTATTATAAAGCCATCAATGTTATCAAAAGAACAACCTTCAGAAAGATCAAGCCACTTTATATAAACCTTACAAGATAAATGCGTAGCCGCATGAACAATAGCTTCTAGTACAGATCTGTATGAATCCTTTAATGCACTATATTTACCTACTAACCCTATAGTAATAGTGTGTTTATAATTTTGCATCTTGAATAAAAATTCCTCAAGCCTTGAAAGATCTGGTAATCGCTCTTCGGAATTAAGTTTTAGGTGTTTTAATATCTGTGATACAACATTAGATCTAGAATACTCCATAGGAATCTTATATATACTATCTAGATCAGGGGCTAAGACCACACTTTCTTCTAGTATACTAGTTGACATTGCGATTTTTTTTAGCACGTCCCTTTCAACCTCACTTTCAGATCTGCATATAAGAACTGTAGGCTGTATACCAAGAGACCTCAGCTCTTTCACGGAATGTTGGGTTGGTTTTTTCTTAAATTCCCCAGCACTTTTAACAAAGGGAAGAAGTGTAAGATGAATATATGCAACATTCTCCACTCCCTTTTCATAACCAATTTGTCGTGCAGCCTCTATATATGGAAGCGCTTCTATATCTCCTACTGTCCCACCTATTTCACATATCAAAATATCTAAATTCTCAGTATGTGCCTCTACTCTCTCTTTTATTATTTGTGTAACATGTGGAACAACTTGTATTGTTTTGCCAAGGTATAATCCTTCAGCTTCATTTTTAAAAAGCTCCTTATAAACCTTTCCACTCGTTATACTATCCTGTTTAGATGATTTATTTCCAGTAAACCGCTCATAGTGGCCGAAATCCATATCAACCTCACCACCGTCTCCAGTAATAAAAACTTCACCATGCTGATACGGGCTCATCATTCCACAATCAGTGTTTAGGTAAGGATCAAGCTTCTTGATTGAAACCCTATAACCCATTGATTTTAAAAGAAGAGCAACAGAAGCAGAGGTAACCCCCTTACCTAGAGAAGAAATTACACCACCAGTTACAAATATAAATTTAGTCACCTGCAGCTACACTATCAACTGATTCAATATGCTCAAAAGAATCTTTAGAAGCCTGCTCTAAAAGCTGTATAGTGACAGCAGATTTTTTAACATTTGCTTTTGCTATCAATAAGCTATTGATCATAAAAAGCGCAGCAAATACAAACCATATCTTAGCCTTCTTAGGCTTAATTTTCATATTTTGATTAGTGGATGAAGAACCTATAACACCCTCATCAGAAGAGCTAGTACTAAATATAGCTATTACAACAATTATGAAAACCAAGCAAAGCTGCATTATAATTAAAAAAGTTAGCATTTAAATAAATAAATTAACTGCACAAACCCAAGCACGCGGATTATATTACCTTATAACACAACCTGCAACAGGTAAAATAACTACTCACATATATTCACAGCTAGAGCTGCTATATATTAGATACTTATTGATTTATAATATAAATATTCTAATAATTTCTTATCTATAAAAATACCTTAGACACATAAGTTGGTAAAATAGTATCTTGTTGCATCTGGCCTTATATTGTGTCTAAATTAAGCTATTTGTGAGTTTTATTTCAAGCAATTGCATATTAACTCACGCATTTTTTACTAGAAATTTATGCCAAAAAATAGGGAAGAAAATAGGAGATATGGTATGGAGGGTAATTTTGAAGATAGTAGCATATTAGACAAGGAAAATTATAAAAATAGGAAATATTTATATGGGATGCAAGATATTACAAACATGTTATCTGCATTAAAAAGCAAATTACTTAAGCATTTTGACCCTATAGTTGATCCAGGAGATTATTTCGCTCCAAATCAAGAAGGTATATTCATCTTTAATGTTCAATCTATAAAAAGTTTAGATCCAAAACATGATAATGATAACACATTTCAATCAGAAAATTTAATACATGATATACATAAGGCAAAAGAGAAATATAGCTTCTGGTCAACTCATGAAAATCCAGTGCAACTCAATCTATTTATCATACCAATCCTATATGGCGGACATTGGGTTTATATAGTGATAGAGCCCAATTATCAATTAAGTAACTTTAATATAAATTGGGATAATCCGTTTGGTAGTTTCAATCAAGATTTAAAAGCAAAAATTTTCAATGAAATCAAAAAAGCATTTAAAAATTTTTTCCCAGGAAAAGAAGTAACTGATAAAGATTTTTTACACAGCGAAAATAAAATTGATCAACAAGGTAAAGGAAAGAATGGGTGGGATTGCGGGCCAATAATAATTCAAAATATTGTAGACTATATAAATCACTTCAAAAATGATCAACGAATAGACAAGGTTCAATTTACTATCAAAACCCCAGAATTAAAGCATATTGCTCAAGTAAGATTAAACCAAATAATGGGCCTTTGGCGCATCCAACCGAATGAGTTGCAAGATGATAATATAGTCAAGCAGATAGAAGCGGATTGGCAAATCAGCCAAAAAGAAGAGCCAATTGCGGAAAAAACTATAACCACAAGTAGAGCAACGCAATTTCCAGAACCAACAAAAATAATAGAGCATGATGATCAGATAGAGCCAGCGGGTTTTATAAAGCGGATGATTTTTAAGTTACGCGATATATTCGCTTTCTTACTTTTACCACTATATACAGTACTGAATGCCATGTTTTATTCCAATACAGCACAAGTTAGCCCAGACAACAAAGCTAATAACCAAAAACAGGATTTAATTGAGCCGCCTGTTATAAAGGACCCAAACATTCCAGATTATAAGAAGAGGGCGGGCGGCCGATTGTTATATGAACACAAACCAAAAGATGCAAAAAAGAAACCTGAGCGCCGCGCCAGTATATAAAACACTACGACAATTGTTTTTGAGTAATAAAAAATTTATATCGCCTCTTACAATAGACCTCTTCGGAAATGAGATTCTCGAATAAAAAGGTATGAGAGGTCAAGCTAGTGATTTTATAGAATGATCAAAGATGAAGCCGCAAAAAGATGAAAAATTGGCTAAGAAGAGTTAAGTGAAGTGATATTTTTAATGAGTTACAAAAAAGATAGAAAAAGCATAGAAATTATTAATTGCTTTAGAGCATACAGGAATAATATATACTTCATGTAAGCCAACTATATGATCCGATTATATGGATAGAAAAATAATACACTGATTTTGCACTATCAATAAGAAGCTTTATTTCTTAAGAGTGGTAGAAGTTGCACTTATAGAAGCAACAACACTAGCGACAAAAAAGGTCAAAACACTATTTACTCAGGAAAAAAGAAAAGGCACATCTTAAAAACACGTTATAGATAAGCAAGCATATACTGCTTTTTTAAATTGTATGATTTTATGTTATTTAAAGAATCAAAAGTTGTTATTACACTGGTTATCAATGAATTCAGAAGCTTTACTGCAACTCTATATTTTCAAAGAAGCAAAAAAACACCTATTCGGAAACTCTTATTTGCTTAATTTTATATTATTAAATTGCAGTAATCAGATTAATCTTCAAAGCAAGATTTTGATAACAATAAATCTCTTCCAATGCGCTCGCTGGATAATGCGCAATTTTCAAATTTCCCTTCTTTTGTTGAGTAACTCTTCTTAGACAATTCCGTGTTATAATGAATTTTGCCTTGGTAGACCGGTCTCTATTAGCGTTTTAATTCCTGGATATATAGTGATTTAAGCTGAATCAGCATAGGCTGTAATGTATTATCTATCACCTCAAATAAAACAGCTATAGTTATTTAAGTTAAATTAGCATAAGCTGTAATACAAGAAGTATTATTAAGTATTCCGCATCAAATAACCCAGCTATATACCCCATTTAAACAAAAGATGAAGTTACTCAAATTGCCAATCTCCTTACTTTTTAACGACCCACTTTCAATTTATACCACTTCACTAATGAATACTATTTGTCTTTTTTACAGCGCTCAATCACTGTTTCTGTTGCATAGATAAGAACTATCTAATCTCACTTTTAGTAAAATTTTCTTGTAGCGCAAATTTACTGTGTTTTATCATTTTTTATCTATTTAATCATTTCATAATAATATTCTTTTTATTTATAAACCGTGCCGTCAAAGGGATTCGAACCCCCGACCTACGCGTTACGAATGCGTTGCTCTACCATCCTGAGCTATGACGGCATTAATTTTACAAATACCCCTCCCCCTTCTATATACAAAGTATCAACACTAGAAATACCTTTATACAGATACACACATAATATATAAGTATGAAAAGTGAAAAATAGACAAAAATACACTAACTAATACTCCTGATTATTAGGTTACTTTTCAATAAATTGGATAATTTTACCCTCCTCTAATAAATTAGCTAATATAGTCTCACCACCAACCATAGTCTGATTAACATGAACCATTGGCCTTATACCCTGCGGCAAATACACATCAACCCTACTACCAAATCTTATTATTCCAAATCTATCACCCACTTGAAATTCACCCCCCTCATATGCATCGCAGACTATTCTCCTTGCTATCAAACCAGCTATTTGCACACAAGGTATCTTATACCCAGTATCCGCATGGCCAAATAACAGAGACTGCCTTTCATTATCAATACTTGCTTTATCGAGAGAAGCATTAATAAATTTACCTTTTCTATAATGAGCCTTCTCTACCTTACCAGTAATAGGGGCTCTATTTACATGCACGTTAAAAACATCAAGAAATATGCTGATTCTAGTCATCCTTACATCAGGATCAAGGCCTAACTCAAAAGGTGGAATATCCCCCTCTACTATGGATTGAACTACGCCATCTGCAGGGCTAACCACCACACCACTCAGCATAGGAACAACCCTGTTTGGGTCTCTAAAAAAGAAAATACACCAAACAGAGGCTATTAGCCCAATTATAGCCAAGTAATTTGAAAAAAAAGACAAGACAAGAGTAACTATAAAAAAAGCCGCTATTAAGGCATAGCCCTCCTTATGTATTCTAATATTCATTAAACTAACCACTCAGTAAAAAGTAAAAATAGCAGTCAATAACACCAAACTGGAGTTTATACTAAAAAACTCGTAAGTCGCAAGTATGAATAAATTTATATGACATATATATAATAAAAAATTGTACAACTTCATGGTGCAATATATAACTACATGGCTATAAGTGCATCATAGAAATATAATATGCAGATTGAAGATCAGATGGTACTTGGCCGCACCATAAACCCAACCAACCACATTCTTCTATTTCGATATCATGAAGATTACTCAATGTACCAAAGTGGATGTCAATACAAATATTCACCTTTGCTTTACCAGTATCTTCTACCTTATCATAGAATGCTTTTTTAAATACATACCCATCAGGGCACTTATCATCTCCTAAAGTAGCTTTAACATACTTATTGCTATGCTTCATAAATTTTTCAATTAAAGCATCACTCTGATTAAGGCTTTTCAAATGCTCTATTATTATTCCGTCAATTTTCACTTCATTAAACGAAATAGTTTTATGCTCTGGCAAAAAGGAACTCGCAACATTGTAAGTACCAATGAATGCTACAGTAAAATAAGCTGTCGTCATAAGAGCACTGCCAATAGAGGTAAGAATGGTAGTAACAGAAGGAGCTGCTGCCACAGGTGCTGCCGCCACAGGTGCTGCCGCCACAGGTGCTGCTGCTGCTACAGGAGCTATAACGACAGCGGTAGCAATAACAGAAATTACCAAACCAGCTGCCATAATATAACCAACATTAGAACTAAAAAATTCATTTGTTATGACAGCGCCACCCGCAATAATAGTTACACCAGCAACCATAGGATTGGCATAACATAATGCCACCCCCCCACTAACTACCGTATCAACACCGTATCTTAATACTGTATCTTCTATAATAAATTTACCAAGCTCGATATTAAAAGTCACGTTAGTAAATTTATCAAATGAAGCCTTTAAGGAATATTGACATTCTTTTGTGATAGAACCGGCGGGGCAGTATAGGTCAAATTTCTTCATACCATCAGTTTTGGTATGCTTTAATTTAGACATTTCAGTAATAGCTAACCATTTTATAGATCTGAACATAAGCTCATATCCGTCTACCTTAAATCTAAACATACCATCATTAATAAACCCACTAACAGTAAGTCCCATGAACAAATGAGCTGCTAAACTAGAATAAGCAGAAGGGTTGCTTTCATAGTAAATTTTATGTTTATCATATATTTTGCCTTTTTGTTTTGATTCAAAAAGTACATCGGATGCGCCTTCCTGCACGGCCATATTAATATTTTTTATGACAACTCTATCTAAAAAGATAGATGCACCATGCAATATACCCCCCTTTAATAAAGCCCCTAATACCTCACCCTTCCATAAAACACAGGCAAATGCAGGAGCAACAAATTCTGCCGCAGCACGAAGCAATCCACCAGTATATTTATCCTCTTGAACGGCATCTCTATCTCCTTGAGTACTACCCTTATCCACTTGAATGGCATCTCCACTCCTCTGAACAAGCATCTCCACCCACTTGAATGGCATCTCTATCCAGTTGAAAACGACATCTCCATCCTCTTGAATACTATCTTTGTTCTTATTTAATACTTCTATTTCCTCAACGCCCCTTACCACTTCATCATCATTTTGCATTGATTCATGCTGCTTTGTAATTACTGAACTACCAAGCTTTATCTTAAAAGAACCTGTAAAGTCAGAAGCTCTAGCTAAAATTGTAATCAAAACATCAGAACGCACATTACTTGAACTTATAGTTTCAATATTTTTATCTAAAATCTTATGGCTTACTAAAGGTATTTTAGCTGACTTAGCTAACGTATTGGGCTCATTTTCAGCAAGTAATGAGATTATTTTTTCTATTTGCTGCCATGGGTTCGTTTGTTGCTCTTGGTTATTATGATGAGCATTGTCTATCGTTCTATTTTTCTTGGTAGTAAATTTTTTAATACCCTCTTTTATTATATCTCCACCTTGCACCAGTTTCATTTCCGTACCTTTCTTCTTTACAGAATTCATGATATAATTGCGCGGAAATTTTTTACTAATCGTAAAATTACTTCCATGATCAGGTATGGATTTGTATATATCGAATACAGGTAATTCCAGATTTATAACCTCTTGATGAAATTGACGTCTGTACTTTGCGATATGCTCTATACTATAAAGCCACCCTACAGTTGCCGGTATCTCATACATGCCTTTTTGCTTAACATTACCGTGAATGAGATTTAATAAAATACTCATAGGCACTGTTAACAAAGGTTTTGCCAAATAATGGAAAAGATGCAATATTATATTGGAGGCGATAAATATGGTATTTAGATGGATAAAAGGTTGTTTCCGATCGACATTAAAACGTTCAATGAATGGGTTT